>DATMSL010000116.1:0-2679 GCA_035565435.1 Dyadobacter sp.
GATTATCAGAATACTGCCCTGGAAGCGACCATTGATGACCCACGCAATACCTTGCTCTGGGACCCGGCCGTCGTTACCGATGAAAAAGGCGAAGCCACACTGGAATTTTATTGTTCGGACATTACCGGGGCATTTATCGGCAACATTGAGGGGCTCGGTGTAAGTGGGAACCTGGCCGCCGCTACATTTGGATTTACCGTGCAAGAAAGCGCCAGGGAGAAATGACTTTTGCAGGAGCCACCGCCAAAGCCTACTGCGGGATAGGCACCTCCCGTTGCCGGAGCGGGCATGTGAAAACCGGGATTCTGGCATGGTTGACTAAATCCGCTGCGACACTCGGCCGGAACATATGAGCGGGACCGGGGTTACCCATCGTACCGATCGCGATCATACCCGCGCCGATCTGTGTGGCATATTTAAGTATCCCCGCCGCGACTTCGTCTGCATTCACGACGGCATTTTCATAATGACCGATCCCCAGTTTCCGGCTGTATTCCGTCAGCAACTCTATGGTCGCTTGTTCGTCTCGGGCCGGGTTTGTTTCCACATATAGAAAATGAAACCGCCCGCTGAACAGCCTCCGCATTTTCGTCAGACACCCTCTCAGCTCACCGGGGTCATGATCGAGGTCGATAGGAACGACAATATCCCGCGTGCCGGCAATGCGCGGGGGCTGCTGGATGGCCAGTACAGGAACAGGGGAAACACGGACGATTTTCTCGGCGTGCGATCCGACAAAAACACCATCCCACCCCCGGGCCCCCCTCGTGCCTGCTACAACGAGGTCTATGCCATGCCTGGTCAGCGCTTCGAGCACGGCATTCACAAACCGGCCCTTTGCATTTAACCGCTGGATTTGAATCCCTTCCGGAAACGCGGTAAGCCATTCGGAAAGCTGTCTGTCAGCACTTTGCCCGTAGCTTCCAGGCTGCATAGGATCTTGTACCGTAAGGATAAAAACTTCGACTGGTATTTTCCAATCGAAGTTCGCACACGCGTCCAGCGCTTGACGACACGCTTCGGAGTAGTCGCAGGGAATCAGGATGCGGAATCTGCTATTTGAATTTGTCATAAGTCAATGGTTACGGCGGTGCGGGTAAGTCAGGTTATTGGTAATCCGACACACACCGGTTACATTCTCAATCCGGGATTCAACCAGTTGGCGGTCGGTCTCAAAGTCGACATGGCCTTCCAGGAATACCCAGCCGTCATGAACGCTCACGTGGATGTCGCTTTCATTAATACGAACATCTCGGTGAAGAATGCTGTTAATGTGCTCAGCAATGGCAAGATCGGGGATGCAGGTTGTCATAGGAATATGTGATTTGAGTGGACTAATACTCTGATTACACGCCGGATCAAAATTAATTCCCCGTCGGCCGCGTGGCGATGATACCAGGCACCTCAGAATATGATCTTGCTCAATTGCGGATAAAAACACCGGTCACAAAGCAGTATGACTTCCATCATAAATGTATCCGGGAAACGACCTGAAATTTGGGCAACAGAACCACAACAATATACTGCTACTCAATTAGAAATGCTCATGAAAAAAATCCTCGTTCCTGTCGACTTTTCCGAGAATGCCGAAAAGGCACTTTCTTCCGCCATTCGTATCGCCGATAAAACGAAGGCCCAACTACTGGTCCTGTTCGTATATCACCCCTATATCAATGACGTCGCGCTGCCGGAATATATCGGCTCTTTGGAGATTTATAAAGAACTTGAAGCATCCTACCGCGAAAAATTGGATGAGGCTGTCGCGCTTGCTCGTCAAAAGGGAATCCGCGCCGAAGGGATCTGGGCGACAGGCGGAACGCAACCCGCAATTCTCCACCACGCACGGGAGAATCAGGTCGACCTGATCGTTATGGGAAGAACCGGGCAAGGTGGTTTCCTGGATAAATTGCTGGGCAGCAACAGCGCCGCCATCGCTACCGAAGCGGATTGCGCCGTGCTGATTATCCCGCCCAAAGCGGTGGATGCCGATTTCCGGAACATCGTCTATGCCACACAACTGGAATTTGACGAAAAACCCGTGCTCGCGCAGGCGATCGGGCTCGCGAGGCAGCTAAAAGCCCGCATTACCTTCGTGAAGATTAGCTCCGACCAACAACTCAACATTCAGCCCGACGGCCAGTATATTCAGGAGATGAAGGAATACTTCGGCATTCCTTCCGAAGACATCGTGGTGCGAGACGCCGACAGCGTCATGGAAGGGCTGCAAACACATTGCCATGAGACTTCCGCCGATATGCTCATCCTGTGCAGGCGCGATAAGAATTTACTGCAACTGCTTTTGAATGGCCCTGGCCTGAGCCGGAAACTGGCCCTTTCAACCGATACACCACTGCTGGTATGTCAATTGAAAGAGCAAAAAACTGCGTAAACAGATAGTCCTACAATTTAAAGACCACACCCAGGTTAGTATTACCCTGGAAAAAGAAGAAATGCTGGCTCGCGCGGTCCTGGGGGAAATTGGTTGTGAGGATGTCGGGCATGTTGATATACCCGCCTTTCATTTCGGCCTGGATAAAGAAATGTTTAAAAAAGGTGAGGTTAAGTCCGCCCACCAGATTCATACCGTACCCAGCTATATGCCACTGGTCGTTCTCGTCAAAGTTAAGAAGCGTCACATCTGTTTTAGGATAAAGAACACCCACACCGGCTCCTTCGAAG
>DATMSL010000117.1:0-3786 GCA_035565435.1 Dyadobacter sp.
CGACATTCGACAATATCTACAGGCAAATCCTTCAAACGGATAAATTCAAGGAATACACGGCTTGGAACAAGCTTTACCTGAATGCGGAGGGGAAAATCGACTACCTCGTTTTGAGCGTTACGAAAAGCTTTCAGCGAGCGGGTGGGAAGAAGCAGCAAGATGCCTCCGTGGCTGACTCACTCGCGGCGGCCGTTTCGGCGCAACTCATACCTTATCTCACCGATTTTGTTTCGCGCAGGACTATTGGCACCAAAACAGCCATCGTCGTTTTTGTTAGTCTTTATAATCAAAGCGTCAAGGAACCGCAGGTCAAAAAAGACAGCGTAGTGCGTGGGCTGGCTGAGGCAATGGCAACGAAAGATACCTTAAAAGTGAAAACGCTGGCCCTTGGACAAAATTTACTTACGGGCATTCCGGAAGTAATATACCGCTTCCCCAATCTGGAAGAACTGTTTTTAGGTGATAACGACATCGAAAACGTCAATCTCGACATGGCGCGCCTGCCCAAGCTACGGCACCTCGACCTAAGCAGAAACATATTACGGGATAACAGCATTGCTATTAGTAAAAACAAATCGCTGGCACTCCTTAACCTGCAAATGAACCTCATTACCGATGTTCCACGGGCCGCCCGGAACTGCAAAAAGCTCGAAACACTTTGGCTCGGTAATAATAGGATGACCGGATTGACCAACGCCAGCTTCAGAAGGCTGAGACAAGTCAAAGATCTCAACTTTTACAAAACGGAGTTGGCCGTTTTGCCCAAAGGGATTCGCAAAATGCGCGGCCTGGAAGTGCTGGATTTGTATTATAACAAACTGGAAACCCTGCCAAAATCGATCACAAAACTGAAACGCCTGACGCATTTCGCCGTTTCGCACAACCAGCTTACCGAATTGCCCAAGCGCATGGATAAGTTGAAACGTGTGCATACGCTTTATGCCCACCACAACCATTTGAGCAAACTTCCCGAACGCATTACGCGTATGAAGGAGTTGCGTATTGTGGATTTGGGGTACAACTGGCTCACAACATTCCCGTCACAACTCACAGCATTTACTAATTTGCAGGAGCTGGATCTCTCAGCCAATAACTTCCCCGAGTTTCCCGTACAGCTTTTACAGATCCGCAAGCTCGATAAGCTGCATTTACGCGGCAACCCGTTTTTGGGACAGGATGCCGAGCGTAAATACAGCGATCAGTTAAGCCAGCTTAAAGGCAAGAATATCGAGGTCTTCTATTAGAGATTCCACCAGTAGGTGAATTTCAGCACGATCGCGCGGTTCTTGACCCTGAAATTCTCTGGCAGATAGTTGTCGGTATACACGATAAAAAGGTCGGAAGCCGGCTTGTAGCGCCATTGCAGACGCGCATTCAGGTTGATATTGTCGGCCTGGTTGTTGTACTGCATGAATGTCGTGAAAAAGAGGCTGTTCGTAAACGTCACGTCTACCCGCGGGCCGACGAGCCAGAGTTGCGTGCGTTTCCATGGTTCCGGCAGCCGGATATCGTTGTAATTGCCGGCCATGGTAATGGCTACGTAAGGCTGCACACGGTAACCGAGTTCAGCCTTGAGATTATTGCGTTTGCCATTTTGGTAATAGCCGCCCAGAATACCCGATGCAAGGTAAGTGAAGCGGTTTTGCGGCCCCGACACGATGTCGAAGCCAACGGCTTTCCAGTTGTGTTCGGTACCGGTTGCGAGTGTGGATCCGCCCAGGTTGGTAGGATCAAACGGCCGCAGCAGGCGTACGTAGTTGCTGGAACCCCACAAAGCCACCGTCGCGCGGTTGATGAAGTTGATGTTGTAGGATAAAATGAATTCCTTATCGCTCACATCAAACTTCTTGTCCCAGTAAATATTGCTCACGAGCTTGGGCCCGTGGCTGATGATTTTATTGTGCTTAATAAAAAACAGATAGGCTACATTGGGGCTGATCTTGTAATAGCCCATCCGCACGGCATTGGGCACATAGCCTACTTCCGCATTGTAGTTCTTGCCCACATATTCGTGCTGCCATTGCCATATTAAATTCGCTTTGGTGAATTTCAGGTCGGCGGCGTGCGTGAAATCGTCGGAGGATTTGCCCGGTGTGAACGATTTAAGGAACATTACCTTTCCGGTCCAGAGGTTTTTAGCGCTCGCCAGGTTAAACTCCGCACCGATGTTCCGGTTGTAGCGGTTGGTGGCCGAATGTCGTTCCAGCGTGTAATTCGTCGCGTCCTTGTTCACGAATATGAAACGCACATTGGAACGTGCCAGCAATTGCCGCTGCAATGCAAACACGGCGTAATTGTTGTGGGGAGTCAGCGTATCGTTGGCACCGGTTTGCACGTCAAGCACGCCGATACGCCAGTTTTTATTGATTTTTCCACTCATTCTGGCGCCAAACTGGATGGGTACACCCAAACCGATGCGCCGCGAGAAGAACGGCCGGATGGTAGCGTACCCGAAATTGGCGAAAAGGTCGGCGTTTTCGAGGAAGAACTGCCGGCGCTCGGGAAAGAATAGCTCGAAACGGTCGAGGTTGGTTTGCTGCACGTCCACATCTACCTGCGAAAAATCCGGGTTGACAGTCAAATCGAGGTTGAGCGACGGCGTTAACCCGATTTTTACATCACCCCCGATCGTCGGTTTGTACTTCGTGGGAAGGTCGTTCTGGTGGTCCTTGGTCATGCGCATAGCCGCGTAGGGGATCACCGAAATGTTCGGTCCCGGCGTAGGCGGAGGCGTATCCCACACGAGCACGCCCGTGTATGCGAGCGAGGCGGATGGAAATTGGCGCGGTACGGGCGCCCAGGATGATTTTTCGGAGATCGTCAGGTCCTGGCGGCTGAAATTGATTCCCCAGCGTGTGATGCCGGGCTTATAACGAATACTTTTAAATGGAATAGCGGCTTCCCACACCCATTTGTCGTCCTCGTTCTTCACGGCGCTCACCCATTTGTTATCCCAGCTGAGGTCGACGGTGCCGCCATCGCCCTGCTGGCCGTCCCAGGGCGCACCTGCCGCATTGGCGCCGAATGAAAAGCCATTGGTCTTGTCATCGAAGGTGTCCATGAAAAGCAGGAAGTTGTCATTCTTTCCGAATGCAAAATCACGTTTAAGCGATTCGACGATCAGCGAGCCATTGACCGGCTTGTAGTTGATCACCAGGATGTACAGATTGTGTTTGTCATAACACAGCTTCACGTCCGTCAGCGCCTTGGAAAAGCTGGTGTCCATCGGGGTGATCATGAAAAAGTCTTTGGCAGTTTCGGCTGCCGACCACGCAGGATCGTCCGCTACCCCATCAACTTTGACGGGGGAAGTGGCGGAATGGATGTGGTACTGGTAGTTTTCGTTCGGTTTCTGGGCAATGCTTTGGAAAATGATGAAACAGAAAATGAAAGGGGTTAGGATAAAGGTACGTAGCACTTGGTTCAGGGGATGTTTAGGAATATAAAAGGTTCAAGGATACTCAGTTTCTGAACCAGCGGGAATCTGCATAGAAAGTCCCGAATGGTACCAGCGAAGAAAGAAACGATAAGGCCGATTTTTTGAACGACCAGCTTTTTTCAGTGGCAACCTGGATGAGCAGGAGTACGAAGAGGATAAAGAGTACTCCGTGCGCCATGCCTACAATGCGCACAGCCTGCGGAATTCCCGCAAAGTATTTAAGGGGCATCGCGACGCCCAGGAGCACGATAAAAGAAATGCCTTCAAGAAATGCAATGATGCGGAGACGGCCTAATGCCGATTTGATCAGTTCGGATACCATAGGAAATCAGAATAGGGGAATACAA
>DATMSL010000118.1:0-6509 GCA_035565435.1 Dyadobacter sp.
GATCGGACATTTACAGACCAACAAGGTGAAATACATGGCCCCGTTTGTAAGCCTGGTGCATTCGGTCGACAGTTTCAAGTTGCTGAAAGAAATCAATAAGGAGGCTAAAAAGAACGACCGGGTAATCGATTGCCTTTTGCAGATCTACATTGCCAAAGAAGAAACCAAATTCGGCCTTTCGGAAGAAGAGGCACTGGAAATCATCACCTCCCCTGAACTCGCCTCATTAACCCACGTAAGGGTTGTAGGATTAATGGGCATGGCCTCCAATACCGATGACCTCAATGTGGTAAGAGCCGAATTCCGCGGATTGAAAAACACCTTTGAATCGTTCAAAAGCTACGAAAATGGGCAGGTAACCATGCGCGAACTGTCCATGGGCATGAGCGGCGACTACCTGATCGCCCAGGAAGAAGGTAGTACTCTTGTGCGTGTAGGAAGTGCGATTTTCGGCTCACGATAACACCTTAGGGGCACTATCCGCGCTCTTTTCGAGCACCGATTTCACCTGTTCCTGCACAAATTCAAACGGGAGCTGCGCACACGGCACCCCTGCCTGCCTGACCAGCAATGCATTCTCCTCCCGGCCATATTTACCCGAATACGGATTGTAGTTCAGGAAGTTATTGAGTGCGCCCATCAGGATGATCCCAAATGTACCGGTTGCGTTCCCCAAATGCGAAGGCCCGCTGTCGAGCCCGATAAAGAACGACGCGCGACGAATCACTTCCGCAGTTTCCAGAATGCTCAGTTGCCCGCACAGGTTGCGGTATGCCGGTGTTTTTACGTTTAAATTACTCTCCAAACCGATCTCAATCAGCTGGTAATCATACCGTTCCGCAAGCCAATACACCAATTGATTCCAGCGTTCGGCCGGCCAGTCCTTGGGTTCGTAATTGGAGCGGCAGTGCATGACGATGTATTTTTCGGGTAACCCGAGGTTATCGACTTTCCCTTTGTGAGACGGTTGCAGGTACAAACGTGGCTGGTCGTCGGCCGGGAATGCCGCTTTGGGAGGAATGAGATCGCCCGTCTGCGCGAAAACCTCAAGCAAATTGCCGTAGTCGAAGTAGTTATGTACATTAATGTCCCGCTGCAACGCCACTGGATTTTCAGTAAACACCTGACATTTAGGACAATGGTTATTATTTCTGAATTGTAGTTCAAAGATTTTATCGAACACATTCCCTTCCAGCAGCACGCGCCGCTCGGTCACGCAGAACTCTTTAAAAACCTCGTCGACATTCGGATTATGGCTCACCAGCTCTGCAAAACCGGGCTTCACAAACCAGACGATGTGCGCATCCGGATATTGTTCGCGCACGTAACGCGAGATCGGCTCGGCCGCCACAATGTCCCCGAAATGCTCCGTACGGATGATACCGATCAGTTCCTGACCTTTTTTCAGCCCCCGTTTTACATTCCGGAAATGCGCGCGGGCCTGCCGGCCTTTTAAATGTGCCTTTGCAATGTGTGTATATTTATGATAGCGGTGTGTCCACAGCTGTATGAAGCGTTCTATGGTCATTGGTCAAATCGTTTCCCCTGTGATCGGCATCCTGAAATGCCTTTCCGAAGCGCGCAAGTTAATAAAATTGGCATAAAGAGTTGGTCGCGCCTGTGCCCGGGCCTAACTTTACCGGACCGATTTGCCCGGATTCTACTATACGGCAAATGGCTTTTTGTACAATTTAACCATTACCTACTACCGGTTTACGATATGAAATTCATGATACAGGCAGGCGGCATCCTCGGCGCGCTGGCCGTTTCCCTCGGCGCATTCGGCGCACATGCATTAAAAGGAATGCTGGAAGCTTCCGGTCGCACCGAAACGTTTGAAACAGCCGTAAAATACCAATTTTACCACGCGCTGGCAATGGTACTCGTAGGTATACTCATGCAACGCGCAGGCGAAGACGCCGTGAAGTTGCTGGGCTGGTCGGGCAATGCATTCGCTGTGGGCGTGATCATTTTCTCGGGCTCATTGTACGCGATCTGCTTCACCGGCATTACCAAATTCGGCGCCACTGCACCGATCGGCGGACTAGCCCTGATCGCAGGCTGGGTGCTGCTGATTGTGGCGGCGGGAAAATTTTGAATGAGTGAATGATTGAATGACTGAATGATTGAATTTCGAATGAGTGAATGAGTGAATGATAAATAGTCAGGAGGTCAGGAAGTCACTTATTGTGAATATTGAACAATAAATGACCATCATGACAATACCTGACACATTCACTCATTCAGTCATTCACTATTCACTCATTCACTCATTCAAAATCACCCCCGCGACAACGTAAACGGCCTCTGCGCGTCGATTTTCAGGAAGATAAAAAGGAGTACCGAAAACGACCACAACGACGAACCTCCGTAGCTGAAAAACGGCAATGGGATACCAATAACGGGCATCAGCCCGATGGTCATGCCGACGTTGACCAGGAAGTGGAAGAAAATAATCCCGGCTACACAATAGCCGTATACCCTGGCGAAGCGGCTGCGCTGTCGCTCGGCGAGCACTACTAGTCTGGAAATCAATGCCACAAAAAGGAATACCACAATTGCCGTTCCCAGGAAACCGTGCTCCTCTCCCACCGTGCAGAAAATAAAGTCGGTGCTTTGCTCGGGTACAAAGTCGAATTTGGTTTGGGTACCCTGTAAAAAGCCCTTGCCCCAAAGCCCGCCGGAACCGATTGCGATTTTGGACTGGATCACATTCCAGCCGATACCGCGCGGGTCGGAATCAGGGTCGAGCAAGACCATAATGCGGCCTCTCTGGTGTTTTTGAAGTACATTATTCATAAAGAAATCCACCCCGAACACAATGCCGATCATCACGAAAGCAACGATGATCGTGGCCCAGAGCCCACCCCGGCGTCGTGTCATGACCGGCATCAGCCAGATCACCAACCCGGCGATCACAATAATAGCCCCGGCAATATACCATTTCACAAATAGCAAGGTAATGATCAGCAAAGCTGCGCCGATCATCCCGATTGCCGGAATGAAACCGGGCATTCCTTCACGATAAAGGACGATCGCGAAAGAGGCGAAAACCAGCATGGAGCCTGTTTCATTCGATAAAAGGATCAGGAATGCGGGTAATGCGATAATCCCCATGATCGGGTAATAGTCCTTTAATTTCCGGTTGAGACTGATCGCCGGATCGCTCAGGTATTTGGAAATGGCCAGGCTCACCGCAAGTTTTGAAAATTCAGCCGGTTGCAGCGAAAAACTGCCCAATTTAATCCACGAGCGCGATCCATTGATGTTAGAACCCGCGAATAGCACCACCACGAGCAGAAATATCACCACCGCATATATCACGAAAGAAAACGTCTCGTAAAACTTGTAATCTATCACGAGGATACAAATGATCAGCAACGCGGCCGTTCCGATCCACATCAGCTGCTTCCCGGCATTGTTCGACAAATCGAACATATTCGTGTGCGCTTCTGGATTGTAAACGGCGGCATAAATATTCAACCAGCCAATCATCAGGCAAGCGATGTAAATCAGCACCACCATCCAGTCCACATTCTTGGTAATCGGCTTGCTTTCAGCCATTTCAGTATCGGTTTGTAAGTTCTTAAAGTGCTTTTTGCTGGCTCTGCTTTGGTAGGGTTACCGGTCCCCTCATCGCAGCCGGGTTGGCCGGGTGCGGTGTGCCTGGCAGGCGGTTGGCCGGATCGTTCGGGTCGCCGGTCGGCTTCTTCACCTCCTCCGTTTTCTTTTTCGTCTCCGTTTCGCCGGGCTTTTTCGTCGTCGGCAGCACTACCTTGCTCATCAGGTCGAGCTTCATCATACGTTCTTCCAGCGCCTTGTTGGTCACTTTGCGCGACAGGTATTTTTCGATGATCAGGTTGGCAATAGGCGCCGCCGCCTGACCTCCCGCTCCCGCGTTCTCCACGAAAACAGCGATGGCGATTTTGGGATCATCCACCGGGGCAAACGCGATGAAAATCGAGTGGTCGTCGCCGCGCTTGTTCTGCGAAGTACCGGTTTTACCTGCAATGGTAATGCCTTCCACCTTGGAGCGACGGGCCGTACCCGCTTCCACAGCCCCGATCATTCCTTCAATCACCGGCTCGAAATTGTGTGCGTCTACCCCGGTCTCATGTCTTTCGAGAAACTCGGGCTTCACGGTTTTCTTGTCGCCAATGCCGTGGATGACGTGCGGCGTGTAGTAATAGCCGCGGTTGGCGATGATAGCCGCCACATTCGCCATTTTCAAAGGCGTGATCAGCAACTCTCCCTCGCCGATACTCAGCGAGTAGATGTTCGAGAACTTCCACCGATATTCGCCATAGAAGCGGTCGTAGTATTTCTTATTAGGCAAATTCCCCTTGTACTCACTCGGCAAATCAATTCCGAGCCGCTGCCCGATCCCGAACTTCGCGATGTCGTCGTGCCATGCGTCTAGCCCTACTGCCGAAGCTTTGAAGGTGTTTTTGATATTATTTTTATAAATCAACCTTCTGAATACATTGTAGAAATAGGGGTTGCAAGAATGCGTCACCCCGAGCGCCACTGTACTCGTCGCGGGGTGATTGTGGCATCCTACCGGGCAGTTGGCGTGCGTGAAACCGCTGCCGGGCGTGATCACGCCTTCCTGCAAACCGATCAGCGCCTGGATCAGCTTGAACGTCGAACCCGGCCGGTAGCTCGCCATAACGGGCCTATTGAACAACGGCTTGTACGGGTTGCGCGCCAATGCAGCGAAGTTCTTGGAAAAGTAACGGCTCGCAAGAATGTTCGGATCATAAGTCGGGGCCGACACCATGGAGATGATTTGCCCGGTTTTCGGTTCTATCGCCACCACACTCCCTACCTTGTTCACCATCAGGCTGTCGGCGTACTGCTGCACTTCGAGGTCCAGACCCGTATAAAGGTTTTCACCCGCCACGGCCATTGTATCCAGTTCCCCGTTTTTCCAGGATCCTTTATATACCCCGGCTACGTTTTGCATCACAAACTTCGTTCCCCTTTTTCCCCTCAGCTCATTCTCGTAAATGCGCTCAACGCCGCTCTGGCCAATGTAATCGCCCTGGCGGTAGTAAGGTTCTTCCTGTTTTTCGAGCTGGCCTTTGGTGATCTCGCTCACATACCCGAGCGTATTCGCAAGCGTAGGCGCGGTGTAGGTACGCAGGGAACTTTTGGCAAACTCAAAACCCGAGTAATCGACCATAATGTCCTGGATCGACGCAAAATCCTCTTTTGAAAGCTGCCGTAAGAACAGCGACGGCTTCACACGGCTGTAAGCACTCGCGGCGGCCATCAGGCTGTCGAAATCATGCCTTTGAATCCCCAGGACCTGGCAAAAACGCAACGTATCGTCCATTTTCACCTTGTAGGGCGTCACGAGCAAGTCATAAACGGGTGTATTATATACGATCAACTTCCCGTAACGGTCGTAGATCTGGCCGCGGAACGGGATTTCGGTAACACGTTTGATGGAATTGCTGGAAGACTCGATGGAATAGCTCTCATCCAGCACCTGGAGGTAGAAAAGTCGTAATAAGTATATAACACCTACTAAAGCAAAAAATCCAATGATAACAAATCGACGACTTTCGAGCATTCTGCACTAAAAATTCCGGTTCTCAATTTTCACACGAAGTTCGCAATAGCAAAAGATTATTCAAAGGGAGATTTCGGTTAATAAATAATAAAAACTTCATTTTTAGGACATTTGCTCCCTACTACTCTCCCTTAGCGACTACCATCACGATATCCTCCTTGTCTATCAGCACGAGACCATCGGGAAGGCCCTTCGGTTTACGGATAAATTTCTTCGGCGTGACAATCACCGGGCACAAAGAATCATTCTTGCGTTTCGAATAAAATGCCGCCAACTCCGCCGCCCGCTCCACTACCGGCGCGGGAAATTTGCGTCCGGGCTGGTGTTTCACCACCACGTGCGAACCCGTTACATCCTTTGCGTGGAGCCATAGATCCTCCTTATGCGCCTGCTTCGTTAGTACATCGCTGTTCTTGGCATTTCGCCCGATCAGAATGGTGTACCCCATAAAATCGACACGTTTGAAAAGGTCATCGATCGCCGGGGCGGCATTACCTTGTTCCAGCTTGTTGGACTTGACATAAGCACGCAAATCGCGCAGTAGTTCAAGGCCTTCAATATGCTCCAAATGCTCCTGTAAACGCTTCCGGTCGGCCTCACGCGCAGCGAGGCTGTCATTGAGCCGATCTATTTCGATCTTTTCGTTCTTCGCCTTCCGGTAATAACCTTCCGCATTCTTCTGCGCGGAAAGGTCTTTTTTCAATTTAATGGCAATGGGCTGATCGCGGTAAAAATCGTAGAGTTCCACTTTTTCGGCCCGCTCGGGAATGATGTGCAGGTTAGCCATGATAATATTGGCGAGCTCGTCGTTTTTCGTCGCATTTTCCAGGTCGACGAGCTTCTGAAAGGTATTTTCAAGGTAATTATCCGTCTGCTGAATGCGTTTTTTCAGCAACCTTACAATGTCGGCCTTCTCCTTATCCAGCCCGCT
>DATMSL010000119.1:0-2806 GCA_035565435.1 Dyadobacter sp.
AAAAATGGAAAAACTTTTGGGCTGTACACAAAAAACGGCCTGGTCGCTCGCCAGGCCGATATTCTATTTCCCATAGCTAATAATTTCTTACCTCACACTTACACGCCAGATGATATTACCGGAGTCGTCGTTCACCAGCAGCGAACCGTCGTTCATCACCGTCACATCCACGGGCCGACCGTACACCTTCTTCTCACTTTCCACAAAACCGGTAAGAAAGTCTTCCGGCTCACCTGAGGGTTTCCCGTTCTTAAATGGCACAAAGACCACTTTATACCCTGAAAGCTTCGAACGGTTCCACGAACCATGCAAGCCTACGAATGCACCATTATGGTATTTTGCCGGAAACTTGGTTTTGTCATAGAATGCCAATCCCAGCGCCGCCGTGTGCGACCCGACGGGGACATCCGGTACAATCGTCTTTGCAACCAGGTCGGGGCGCTCCCCTTTTCTGCGTGGGTCTTCATTTTGTCCGAAATAGGCATAAGGCCAGCCGTAAAATCCCCCTTCCTTAACGCCTGTGATGTAATCGGGCACCAGTTCATCACCCAGCTTATCCCGCTCGTTCACAGCCGTCCAAAGCACATTCGAACCTGGCGCCCAATCCATTCCTACGGGGTTGCGCAGTCCGCTCGCGTATATGCGCTCGCCTGAGCCATCGGGATTTATTTCCAGGATATTGGCTCGCCGCTTTTCCGCATCGATGCCGTGATCAGCCACATTGCTCGCTGAGCCTACCGCAATGTAGATTTTGCTGCTGTCTGCATTCGCCAGCAGGTTCCGTGTCCAGTGATTGTTGTAACCGCCTGCGGGCAAGTCCACGATCTTTTCGCCCTTGGAAGTGATTTTAGTTTCACCGTCTTTATAAGGATAGCGGTAAAGGCCATTGGTATTGGCCACGTAGAAGTAGCCATTCAACACCAGCATACCGAGCGGCTTGTTGAGCTTTTCAAGGAAAATTTCACGCATTTCGGGCGTGCCGTCCTTGTTCACATCGCGCAGGAGTGTGATCCTGTCTGCACTTTTGCGTGTGGCCGATTCGGCTACGAAAATGTCACCATTCGGTGCGATATAAGTCCAGCGCGGGCTGTCCAGCTTGTCCGCAAATTTTGTTACCACAAATCCTTCCGGCGCTTTGGGAGTTTTACCATCTGGCCATCCAGCTTCTTCGGGCCGGTTTTCCACAGATTCGGTCGCGAATGGTGCGGGCAGTGTGAGACTGTCTGCCACTGTAACCACCGAATCCGGGGCGGTTTGCGCCGCTTCTTCCTTTTCCTTCTTACTATTGCAGCCCCAGAAAAACACCAGAGCCAGCAGACAGATCATTTGATGCTTCTTCATGTTGATGAATGTTAATGCAAAAAGCTGGGCAGAAACATTGCGTTCCCGACCAGCTTTTACAATAATGATGCCAGTA
Source organism: Dyadobacter sp. (assembly GCA_035565435.1). GTDB lineage: Bacteria > Bacteroidota > Bacteroidia > Cytophagales > Spirosomataceae > Dyadobacter. The sequence continues at coordinate 1,418 of DATMSL010000119.1, forward strand.
TTCCGCGGCTAGACCAAGCCTCTTTCCTTCAAAACGGCCTGTTCGTCACCGGTAATGTAAGCAAACACTTTCAACGTCCCATTCAGATTTTGCAACAGATAAATCACGCTGAATTCGATGGAACCCGGCTGGCCGTCCTTTTCGTAAAACGATTCCCAGTACACTTCCACCATATAATGCAGCTCGTTCAGCTCGGTGATGTCCAGTTGCCTGATCTCCATTTTGGTAATGCCAATAGAGCGGTAAAAGTTGTAGCCCTCCGGCACACGTTCCCGAAACTCCTGGTCATTCTTCCCGCCGATGATGCCGTTCGGACTCGCTTCGACGAAGAAATCCGCAAATGCCGCTGCTGTTTCTTCCGCTACCGCATTCCCCGCAAGCCCTTCGGCAAACCGCTTTTCATATGCATCAAAAAACTGCTCGATCTGATCATGGATATCTGCCATTGTCATAAATTCATTGGTTCAGACAGCAACCCAGAGAAAGAACCGTGCCATATCGGCAACCTCAGAACGACACAGGCACTTCCACGATGGTCGTTTCCCAACCCAGGTACATCTTCGCAGCTTTGTCCGAAACTTTTTCAAATACTATTGAAAAGTTCTCGATCGGCGCATCTGCTTTTTTCACCGGTGCCGTCACGCGCAGCACATCGTTAGCCTCCTTGTATTTGTAAGCGCCCCAATAATCCACGTCGCTGCTCAAAATGATCGTCCACTCCTTCTCATTAGGAATTGCGAACAGCGAGTAAGTACCCGCTTTCACCTTTTTACCTCCAAAAGTAGCGTCTTCATAAAATTTGATTTCCGTAGATTCATCCGCGCCCAGGCGCCACACTTTACCATAGGGCTCTTTTTTACCGAAAATTTCACGGCCATTCAAAAACGGGCGGCTGTACGACACCTTCACTAATGCCTTTTCGCCATCCTTGCGATCATGTGCAAAGTGGTCCGGGAAATACGCGATATCGCGTGGGCTTTTATCCAGCCCTCTGAATTTCTGCGCATTCGCCCCGAACGCGATCACCATCATCAAAAGGGCCAGGAAAATGTTCTTTTTCATGTTTGTGGTTTTTGTTAAAGATTTGGGGGTTAATAATATGAAAAATAGCCAGGATTGCGCGTCCTGGCTATATTAAGTTTTAGGAGAATGGTATTTCACTTTGTTATGACGTATGTGGGTAAGTCTCCGTTATCCCTCGCGAGATCCCAACCCAGTGCTTCGTTGTAGAAAGCCTTTGCAATAGCAACAAAGCCAGGTTTAATCGTGTATTGGGCCCTTATTGTATCGGTGCTCCCATCTTCGAATTCGAGATAAGTAGTCGTCCACTTATTATCGTTGACCGCGTCCCACGGGGGTGAGTCAAGCAAAACTCTGACATGATAAGCC
>DATMSL010000120.1:0-2751 GCA_035565435.1 Dyadobacter sp.
ATAAATTTCGTAATACTTTTTGATTCTTGAAAGTTCTCTTGAAATGATGATCCGGTATAATCGGTTTTTGGCCGGGGTATTGGCCTGTAAATAAATGTCGGCCTGAGTGTAGCTTTCGAAAAATTGTGCAATACACTGAATAACGGTTGCCATAATCTTTTCAAGGTCACCATTATTACTAATCGTCTGGTCGCAAAAACTTCCATCTGGAAGCACATCGACAAGTGCCAGGTTGAAAATTCTGTGTGCTGATAAAGGAGTAAAAATGATCGCCTTCTGGATCGTCCGCTCAGGACTAACACTCAAAAAACTAAAATAAAGCCGATCGTCGTCGGCGTAGAACGGATAAAATTCCAAATCCATACAATCGGGAGATAACGGGTACCATATCGAATGCAGGAAGTTGAGTTGTGATGTTGGGCAAAGTTGTGATGTTGGGCAAATGTAAAATAATCTGCCCTTAAAAGTAAAACGCCACGCTTCCCGCCCTTTTACCCCCATATGGCATTTGCCAGTTTTCCTAAAACCAATCAAAATCACGAATGAACACTTTCAATATCAACCGCCGTAGTTTTCTCCACGGGGCCACGGCAGCATTGGCATTATCCACTTTCGGAGCGCAAGGAATGGACCTGATCAATCCTGCCAAAACATGGCGCGTAGGGTTAATCGGTACGGGTTGGTATGGTAAGAGTGATCTTTTTAGATTGATTCAGGTGGCGCCGGTGGAGGTGATCGCATTGTGCGATGTGGATAAAAATCAATTGAACGAAGCGGGCAAACTGATAAGCCAGCGGCAGAAGTCAGGCAAGACACCGAAATTGTATGGCGATTACCAGAAAATGCTTGCCGAAAATGAAATGGACATTGTGCTGATCGGAACTCCCGACCATTGGCATGCTTTGCAAATGATCGACGCGGTGAAGGCCGGCGCGCACGTGTACGTGCAGAAGCCGATCAGCGTGGATGTGATGGAGGGGGAAGCGATGGTAGCCGCTGCGCGCAAATATAAAAAAGTAGTGCAGGTAGGAACGCAACGCAAAAGCACGCCGCATTTGATCGATGCCAAGAAAAACATTGTGGATGCAGGCTTGCTGGGCAAGATTTCGCATGTGGAAATGTGTTGCTACTACCATATGCGGGCCAACGGCAACCCACCGGTTGAGGCTGTGCCTGATTACCTCGACTACGAAAAATGGACAGGTCCTGCGCCCCTGCGCCCGTACGACGGTTCACCTCACGTGCGCTGGTGGAGGACGTTCATGGAATACGGCAACGGCATTACCGGCGATATGTGTGTGCATATGTTCGATACAGTGCGCTGGATGCTGAAACTGGGCTGGCCGAAAAAAATCACGTCGACAGGTGGTATTTATGTGCAGAAGGAGGGTAAGTCTAATATATCCGACACTCAATCAGCGATTTTTGAATACGACGGGCTGAACTGCGTGTGGCAGCACCGCACGTGGGGCACGCCGAACAATCCGGATTATCCGTGGTCGTTCACGCTTTACGGTGAAAAGGGAACGCTTTGGGCAAGTACGATGGCGTACGATTTCATTCCGCAAGGTAAGGGAGACAAGATCCATAAGGACGTCGTTTACGAAAAGGAAAAGTATCCGGAAGATCTCAAAGAAGATAAGATCGAACTCAATGCCGCGCCTGCAACGCGCCTGCACATGCTCGATTTTCTGAGCGCGATCGAGAATAGCGGCCGACCGGTTGCCGACATCGAGGAAGGGCATATTTCGACAGCAAGCTGCATTTTGGCAAATCTTTCGATGAAAACGGGCCGTTCGATTGTTTATGACCCAATAAAACGCGAAATTGTGGGAGATAGAGAAGCTAATGAGTTGCTGGCCCGCGCCTACCGGGCCCCCTACAAACATCCTGACTATAAACACGTCTAGGATAGGTCTTTAAAGTTCGTGGTCCCTTATATATTCCCAGTACATCGCGTCCGGCAAAATCCGGGCGCGTTTTTGTTTTTGGTCATACTTTCCCTCATGGGAGCTGCAACAGAAACACGTTTTTCCAAGTAAGGTTAAAAGAATGAACTATGGATCATGCAAACGTTTGAAATGTCTTGAAATAAGGAATTTTGCCGATCGATATATCAGTTTTATTTGTTTATAAGTTTAATAGATGTTTCACATGCATTTAAACCATTTACCCTCTGAAACTGTCAGAATAGCATAACAATAACCAAACGTTAAAACACAATGAAAACCATAGTGAAGTTGATAAAATCCGCGGGTATGGTGGTTGTGGCGGGTGTATTCATGATGGCGTGCAGTAATGCCCTTCAAGTGAGTTACGATTATGACTCCGCAGTGAACCTGAAACAATTCAAAACCTTCAAAGTGGAGGCTGAGCATAATATGGAGCAGGACCCGTTGCTGGGTAGCGAACTGAACAGGCGCCGGTTGGGCGACGCAGTTGTGGAAGTGATGGAAGCCAAAGGCTACAAACTGGATCAGCAAAATCCCGAGATCGTAGTGCGGTTTATGACGGACGTGAAAGACCGCCAGCAAGTGCGTTCCAATAACATGTATTCACCTTACATGTGGTGGTATGGCGGGGGCAACAACATCTCGACCTATAACTATCAGGAAAGCCGCTTCATCCTGAATATTTATCAGAAAGCCACCGAGCGAATGATCTGGCAAGGCTGGGCCTCCGGCAAAGTGAAGGCGCCAACCAAGAAAGAAGATCAAAATACGATGATCAAAAATACCATGGCCGACATCC
>DATMSL010000121.1:0-35468 GCA_035565435.1 Dyadobacter sp.
ACCGCCGACCGCCGACCGCCGACCGCCGACCGCCGACTATTCTACCCGTACGATATTTTGTTCACGTATTTGGTCAAGGCAATGTAGCCGAAGATATAATTGTGCCAGCACTACTACGTCCTCTCTGCAATATCGCGAAATTTTAGCCAGATCATTTTCTTCGTAGTAAACCTTTGTTACCTGGTCGCCGCTCATTTCGTTTTTGCTTCCCGGAATGTCAAAAACGGCGGCGAGCAAATCGAGCGAGGTGAAGCTTTTGTAGTCACCGAATTTCCACAGATCCATTGTGTCCTGGTGGAGAAGTTCCCAGGGCTTTTTACCCGTAATCTGTAATGCTTTGGGGATTTCGATGCGGTGGATCAGCATCCGTCGGCAAATGAACGGGAAGTCGAATTCTTTGCCATTGTGGGCACAGAGGATCAACTGTTCGGCGGGGTATTTTTCAATTAGCGCCTTGAATTGCAGCAGCAACTGTACTTCGTCGTTTCCGGCGAAGCTACTCACTTTAAACGCAATCTCATCTTTTTCGTTCCAATAGTAAGCGCCGAAGGCAATGCAGATGATCTTTCCAAACTCGGCGTAAATGGCACCACGGTCGTAGAACCAGTCGGCATTGGCGATGGTTTCGTCGCCTTTTTTGAGCGTCAGGGCCTTTTTGTCCCAAAGTTTCTGCATTCGCTCGGGGAGCTCTTTGTAGCTGGCATGCGAACAAACGGTTTCAATGTCGAGGAGGAGGAAATTTTTGGCGCGGCGTTTAAAATCTTCGGTCATAGTGTGGTGCGGTTTGGTTTTGGTCAGGTATTGTCATTAATGGTCAGGTATTGTCATTTGTAGTTTGATAATTGAGAGAGGAAATAGTTCGACGGTGATTTTCAATATTATCGAAAATACTGAGAAAGGCAACTGGCTACACGCCAAACCGGCATACATATTATTCAACAGCCGAGCTAACTTATCGAACTGCCCTAACCAGCAACCAATGGCAACTCGTGATTACCATCTGCAATACCTGACTCACATACAACACTTGACAACACCCACACATACAATACCTGACAACAAATGACTACACCTGACCATTAATAACCAGCACCAATTGTCGTCACACAACCCGGCGTCATTCGTGCAAAACGCCTTCAAGTCCCGGTGGATCGATCGTCATCATGTTTTCCTCGATGATGCTATCCGGTACGAAAATGAACTTCTTGTCAAAAATCTGGCTACCAATAAAATAGCTCACCCAGAATTCATTATTCAGGTGAAAAACATCGGGCATGATAGGCTCCACCACCACGTGTCCGCCCGGCGCTATTTCAGGGAAAAAATGCCTTAACGTGGACGTCCGTTGGTCGGTATTCGTCCCCGACTCGCTGTTACCGTAACCTTTGGAAGTTACAAAAACGCTCGTTACCGGCTCGTCGTTGCGGTTAATCACGATCACGTTCCATTCTTCGGCATTCAAATCGTTGGTACTCCGCACAATCGCGACTTGTATTCCCTTCACAGGGTGAAAAATAATATCTTTCTTCATTACGCTACTTCCCATTCCATGCTGAACAAATGCGCCAGATGGTTTTTTAATTTTACTGAAACTTCTTCCAAATCCACTTCCCTGCTCAGCTCCGCCGCCAGAGAAGTCACTGCCTTATCATCGATCCCGCACGGCACGATATTCCCGAAATACGACAAATCTGTATTGACATTCAGCGCAAAACCGTGCATTGTCACCCAGCGGCTGGCCTTTACTCCTAATGCGCAGATCTTCCTTGGGTTTTTCTGTTCCTCAAAATCAATCCAAACACCCGTTAATCCAGCAATCCGTCCCGCTTGGATGCCGTATTCTGCTAATGTGAGAATAATCGCCTCTTCGAGCGTACGCATGTATACATGTATATCCGTGAAGAAATTATCGAGATCGAGGATCGGATAGCCTACGATTTGTCCCGGTCCGTGGTAGGTAATATCTCCTCCCCGGTTGATTTTGTAGTATTTCGCCTGTTTGGCAGCCAAATCATCTTCTGCCAGCAGCAAATGGTCCGCCTTACCGCTTTTGCCTAACGTATATACATGTGGGTGCTGGCAGAAAAGTAGGAAATTCGGCGTCAGCTGCTGACTTTCTACATCCAGGCCACGGTTTTGCGTTTTGATCGCCAATGTCTTGGCAAAAATCTTCTCCTGGTAATCCCAGGCCTCCTGGTAATCGATCAGGCCGAGATCCTGGAATTGTACTTTTTTATTGATCAGGGTATTCATTTCAATGTTCAAAAAAATTTTGGGGACGAGGGCGTTACCAATTTGTAGTTGTGACGTCTAAATATTCAGGCCGGCAGCATCCGGTTCATGAAACATATTGTACACACATGTCCCGGTTTCACAACGCTAATTTATTAGCTAAATGTTCGTTAAATTTGTTAGTGCAACTAAATTATGTGGTTATGAAGCTTTTACTCGATGTCAAAAAAGAGAAAGCGGAGCTCTTCATGAAGATGCTCCGAAAACTTCCGTACGTCAAATTCAAGCCACTTTTGCCGATCCATTTCAAAATTTTGGACGAGGCAATTGAGATTGTTGACGACATAGAATTAATCGAACAGGGAAAACTGGAAACCAGGGACGCAAAAGAGTTCTTGGATGAGTTACTTTGTCAGAACGACGAAAAAGTTTGAAACTGAGTTCAAACGGCTTTCAAAGAAGTATCTCTCTTTGTCAGAAGAGGTTTTCGAGTTGATACTCTTTCTTAAATCAAACCCCACACATGGCACTCCCTTGGGTCTGGGTTATTACAAGTTAAGGCTTGCCATCAAATACAAAGGAAAAGGCAAGTCGGGCGGAGTGCGTGTCATCACATATGTTCGCGTTACGAATAGGTCGGTGCAGCTTTTGTCAATTTATGATAAAAGCGAACAGGATTCGATTAGGATAACCGAGCTGAGGGAACTTGTTTCCAGGCTTGATCAAGAATTAGCATTCACACATTATGGCTACACACAATGACCTCGGCCGCTGGGGCGAAACTACCGCGGCATCTTTCCTGCTCGAAAAGGGCTTCAAAATCATTGCCAAAAATTACCGCAGCTGGCAATCCGAAATCGATCTGATTGTCTCAAAAGACGATATGCTAATTTTCGTCGAGGTAAAAACACGCACCGGTACCGCATTCGGGATGCCTGAAGAATTCGTGAATGCGACCAAGGCAAAGCTCGTTATGCGCGCCGCAGAACAGTACATTTTCGATACCGATTGGGAAAATGATGTCCGGTTTGACATTATTTCGATCCTCAGATTACCCGATGGCTCGACCGACATCCGGCATATCGAAGACGCATTCAGCCGGTAACGTTACCCGCAGCATAAGTAGAAACGAAATCACAGACATTTTTGAAGATATTCTTTAAGTATTTCAAAATCTGATTGTAATGATAGATGATTTGGTGCTTAGCCGACGGGAAATGCTCAAAAGCAGTGCGCTGTTGCTGGCGTCGACGGCATTCGGTGAGAATAATGTTCTTAAAAGCGACGGCTCGACGGCGCCGAAATACCAGATTGGCGCTTGCGACTGGTCGGTAGGACGGCAACTGAGCCCGGAGGCATTCGAGCGGGCGAAGCAGATCGGTTTGCACGGCATTCAGGTAAGCTATAATACTGGTAAGGACGAAAAGGGCCTCTCAGTGCCGGAAACCTTGCAGGCGATTCGCGACGCGTCCGCACGCACGGGTGTGAAGGTATCGAGCCTGGCGATCGGTGAGCTGAACCGGGTGCCCTACAAATCGCAGCCGAAAACAGAAGAATGGGTATGGAACAGCGTGGATGCGGCCAAGGCACTGGGCGTGAAGGTGATTTTGCTTGCTTTCTTTTCGGAGGGCGACCTGCGAAATGACGACGCCGGTAAAAAAGAGGTGATCGAACGCCTGAAAAAAGTAGCTCCCCACGCCGAAAAGCAGGGCATTACATTGGGTATCGAGTCGTGGTTGAGCGGTCAGGAGCATTTGGATATTATCAATGCAGTAGGCTCCAAAGCAGTGAAGGTTTATTACGATTTCCGCAATTCTACCGACGCCGGCCATGATATTTTCAAGGAAATACCCATGCTCGGCAAGGACCTTATTTGTGAAATCCATATGAAAGAAAACGGCCAACGCCTCGGCGAAGGCCCGCTCGACTGGCCCCGTGTTGCCAAAGCGGTGAAAGACATCGGTTACCAGGGTTGGATGCAGATTGAAGGTGCCACGCCGCAAGGCGCCGAAATTATCCCATGTTACCAGCATAATCTCGATTACCTCAAAGGGTTATTTCTAACGTGAGTCGCTGGGAAAGAGGGAGGAATGGGAGGATGGAGGAAGGGATTCTTCTTCGAATTAACTATCCTTCCTCCCTTTCTCCTCTGCGCCTTTCCTCCTTTTCTCCCTTTATTTCAACACTATGAACATTACCAGCGCATTACCGATAAGTAGAAACACTATTTTAGCAGGAAGCATTTTGCTCGCTTCCACTTTCAGCATTGTTCTAATCCCAAACGGCCGGATGTCACCGAGACAGTCTGTAACGCCGGTTTCTGCCACCGACGACTCCTCGCGCCTCTATGTGCCTGACGACCTCGAAGCCACATTATGGGCCGAAGCGCCGATGTTCTACAATCCCACGAACATGGATATCGACGCCAGAGGCCGGGTATGGATCACGGAGGCGGTCAATTACAGGGATTTTAATACCAAACCAGCCGAGCGCTTAAGCCACAAGCAAAAAGGCGACCGGGTGATGATTCTGGAAGACAAGGACGGCGACGGCAAAGCGGAGTCTTCCAAAGTATATGTCGAAGATTCGTTGCTGACGGCGCCGCTTGGCATTGCTGTCATTGGAAATAAAACCATCGTCTCCTGCGCGCCTAATCTGCTCGTGTACACGGATACGAATGGCGACGACAAACCGGACAAGCGCGAGGTTTTTCTGACCGGTTTTGGCGGTTTCGACCATGACCATTCGCTGCATTCGCTGATCGTCGGGCCGGATGGGAAGTACTATTTCAATACAGGCAATGCAGGTCCGCATAACGTCACCGACAAAAGTGGCTGGACATTGCGCAGCGGCAGCTTGTACGTGGGCGGGACACCCTACAACAAGAAAAATGAAGGTAATCAGAAATCCGACGACGGCCGCATTTGGGTCGGTGGGCTTGCATTACGCATAAATCCGGATGGTACTGGCCTGAAGGTACTCGGCCACAACTTCCGTAATAGCTACGAGGTGTGCCTGGACAGTTACGGAAGTATGTGGCAGAACGATAACGACGACCAGGTGATCACCTGCCGGGTTTCGTTTTTGCAGGAAAACGGCAACGCCGGTTATTTTTCGGCGGATGGTACTCGCTATTGGCAGGCAGATCGCCGCCCCGGTCAGGATATTTTCGCCACGCACTGGCACCAGGAAGATCCGGGCGTAATGCCGGCCGGAGACAATTCCGGCGCAGGTTCGCCCACGGGAATTGTGTTTTATGAAGGAGATGAATTGGGTAAAAATTACCGTGGCACATTGCTGAGCTGCGAGGCCGGGCGCAATGTGATATTTGCCTACCAGCCGAAGCCGCAGGGTGCTGGTTTTGAATTGAAACGTCAGGATCTGATCAGCTCTTTTCCGAAAGTTTCGGAGCGGTACGAATGGTATGAGACCGACCAGGATTATCGTAAATGGTTCAGGCCGTCGGACGTGGCTGTGGGGCCCGATGGGGCCATTTACATTGCAGACTGGTATGATCCCGTCGTGGGCGGTCATGCTATGAAGGACAAAAAGGGCTACGGACGCATTTACCGCATTACACCGAAGGGTAAAAAGCTAGCTACTCCCAAGCTGGATTTTACAACGACCGCTGGCCTGGTCAGTGCGTTGAAAAATCCCGCCATCAACGTCCGTGCGTTAGGTTTTGAAGGATTAAAGGCAAAGGGCGAAGCGGTGGTACCGGATGTAAAACAACTACTGACTTCCGAGAACCCGTATCATCAGGCCAGGGCGATCTGGCTTTTAGCGCAATTGGGAGAGAAGGGTAATGCAGAGGTGATCAAACTGCTCGACTCTCCGAATGCAATGCACCGGCTCGCGGCTTTTCGTGCATTGAAATCCACCGGAAAAGTAAATGGCTATTTTGAAAAAATGTCTAAAGATGCTGATCCGTCTGTACGACGTGAAGTGGGGATAGCCTTGCGGGACGTTCCTTATGACCAGGCAATGGGCAGTATTTCAAACCTCATTAAAAATTACGATGGCAAGGATCCCTGGATGCTGGAAGCAATCGGGACCGCAGCTGACGGAAAGGAGGCCCAGGTGTACGCATACGTACGCGAGGCGTTTAAAGCCGATCCGCCGAACTGGAAGCCGCAGCGCTCGGGCCTTGCGTGGCGCTTACACCCTGTTTCCGCGGTGGAGGAATTAAAAGTACGGGCAGGTTCTACCAAAGTTTCGGAGCCGGAGAGGCGTAAGGCGCTGACGGCCATTGGTTTTATCAAAGACAAAAAAGCGGCAGAGGCGATGATCACGTTGTCCAAATCCAACTTGCCCGATGTAGCTTCGCAAGCATCTTACTGGATCAACTTCCGGAAGAGCAACGACTGGGCCGATCTGATGAACTGGGAAGAAGCCACCGCGCAGGTGATGACGCCCGCGTATAAGCGCATGCTCGACTTGAAAAAGACCGTTGCCGATAAAACGCAGCCGATGCCGCAGCGCATAGAAACCGCCCGCCAAATGGCGTCGGATATGAATGGCGGTAACATCCTCGTGGATATGCGTGTGCAGGGGCAATTGCCCGACACAATTGCCAAATCGGTGAGCGAGATCATTTTCAAAAACCCCGACCAGAACGTGCGTGTCGTTGCAAGCCAGTTTTTCCCAAGAAACGGCAAAGTTTTAAAAACGGATTTTATATCCAGAATGAATGCGGATCCGGCGCATGGCGAAAAAATCTTCTCGACAACTTGTGCCGCCTGCCATAAACACGGCAAAACCGGCGCCGAAATCGGGCCGGACTTAACCACTATCCACAAAAAATTCGATAAAGCAGGGCTGCTCGATGCCATTGTAAACCCCTCGGCGAGCATGGTTTTCGGTTATGAAAGCTACACCATCGTGACCAAAAAGGGTGATACCTATTTCGGCTTCCTCATGAGTGACGGCGCAAATGTGGTGTTAAAAGATGCAGCCGGCCAGCAGCACATGATCAAGGCGGATCAGATCAAAACACGGGAGAAAATGCCGTCGTCGCTCATGCCGGAACCTACCGCATTGGGCCTCAACGAGCAGGATTTGGCTGATTTGACGGGGTACTTGCTGAAATTCAAATGAAAACGATGGTATGGATTCAACAAATCTTACGGTGCGCTGCACCTTGGGCACATGAAATGCCGCATGTTCTACAAGTCTTTCGGCGCTCTGCGCCTTCTATGCCGAGCGCGTACCGAAGGCCAGAGGTGCAGAGCACCGAAATAGAATTGAAGTTGCATTCAAGCGACTTATGAAGGAAATGATCAATCGAACCGCTCCGCATTATCAATCGGTTCCTGTTTTATTACAAATTTTAATTACTGGATAATAAAAGCAAATAATATAACTTTGCCAGAATCCTGTTTCCTGATCTTTAACAAAAACAAGCTGTAATGGTGGATAACGACAAGGCCGGCCACCTGCTCCTCGCATTGCAAAATGGGGATGCGGAAGCATTTACGGCGGTTTATAAAGCCTATTGGTACGACATGTTCCTGGTCGCATACCGCAAGCTCCGTAACAAGGAAGCGGCTGAGGAGATCGTGCAGGAAATTTTTCTGCGGCTCTGGCGGGAACGGGATACGCTGCGCATTGAAAACCTCAATTACTACCTTTTTTCCGCAATCCGTTACGAGGTCATCGACTACATCCGCACCAAAGGCCGGACTTTAGAATACCTCGACGACTACGGCTCGTTCGAAAGCATGCAGGATTTGAACACCGAAAACCAGCTTGCATTGGATGAACTGTTGCGGGTGATCGATGAATGCCTGCACATTTTACCGGAAAAGACGCGCGAAATCTTCCGCCTGCATAAGCTCGAATACTGGCCCATTTCACGCATTGCTACCCGTTTCGGGCTGTCCGAGAAGGCCGTCGAATACCATCTGACCAAATCCGTACGGGTAGTGCGGACACATTTGAAAGAAGTGATGGTTCTGCTGCTGGCCGCCTCCGGATTGATCTAATCCCGTGCATCGAAAGCACCCGGCTCCCCCTTTCCTCCATCCTCCGTTTCTCCCTTTCCTCCTTCTTCTTCTCATTATCTTTTTCCAAGGACTTTTCGTTCAAAGTGTATTTCTAATTGTACAATTCAAATATTTTCTAAATCTATTTAGGGAATGGCGTCATTTCTTCGGCTTATTATTCCGAAGACCTGATTTAAACATCAATGAACAATAAGGAATGGCAAGCCCTGCTCCTGAAATACCGGGAAGGAAACTGCACGAAGGAAGAAAAGCTGAGAATTCACCGGTGGTATGAAAGCCTCAATGCCGATGGGATGGCAGTGCTCAACGACCAGGAAAAGCGCGAAATGGAGGAAAGAATGCTGGGTAAACTGGCTACGGAGACTTCTGTTGCGGGCGCTCCCGCCGCGGGGACGCCCGCCGCGGATCACGAAGAGGCGGCTGTCGCGAGGCAATTGTGGCGCAGGACTACGGTATACCTGGCCACAGCTGCGGCAGTGCTGCTGGTAATCGGTTTCTGGGCATTTCTGGGCAAAGGCACGCGCAGGCCGGGTGTAATGCACGAAAAGATGTTTGTGCAGGCGCCCCAAAGCCGCTTGATCACCGAAGAAAACACAACCGGGGGGCCGAAGCGTCTCACGTTGAGTGACCGTAGTACGGTAACCCTCGAACCGGGAGCCAGAATCGTGTTTCCGGCGACTTTCACCGGAGACAAGCGCACGGTGCAGCTTACAGGCAATGCATTCTTTGAGATCACGCGTAATCCCGACCAACCTTTCCTCGTGTACAGCGGCAAAATCATCACCCGCGTGCTCGGGACCAGTTTCAGGATCAAGAACAATGCGAAGGATAAGGCGCTGGAAGTGGAGGTAGTTACAGGCAAAGTATCGGTTTTTGAAAACCGCGAGGCATTCAGCGAAGAAAATCCTGCTGATAATCAGGATAATGGAGTCGTACTTACGCCGAACCAACGAGTAACCTATTTCGCCGAAAGCCGGCACCTCATGACCGGTCTCGTACCGGAACCCGTGAAAACATCACAGGTTGCCGAGGAGGCAAAAATGATTTTCAACGACGAAAAGCTGGAAAAAATAGCAGCCGTATTGCAGGAAGTCTATGGGATAGAGATTGTTTTCGCGAACGACCGCATCGCGCATTGCAGTTTCACCGGCGACCTTACCGACATGCAGCTGTACGACAAACTGGCGCTTGTTTGCAAATCCAATGGCGCCGACTACGAAGTGAAAGGAACACGCATTCTCATCAACGGCCGCGGCTGCGACTAAGTCTTTCCAAATCCTAAACCCTTAACTATGGAACTATAAAAGCTACCCCACCGACTTAAAACAAAGAAACCGATAGTGTACCACCACTACCGGCTTCGGAAATGCCTGCTTACGAGATCCTGGACAGACGGTAAGCTGGCGGATGTCCTGTTTTTCACAAATAGAACCTTCAAAAATATGCAAAAAACCCAACAGTTAAAATGGTGTGCATCACTATGCATGATCATGAAAATAACATTTGCCCAAATCCTTTTTGCAGTGGTTTTCACGACGCTTACCCACGCTGCGAGCGAGGGGCGAGCGCAGGAGATCATGGAGAGAATGGTGACGATCCATGCACAGAATGCGGAACTGAGAAATGTCCTGCGTGAGATTGAAGGGCAGGCCGACGTGAAGTTTGCGTACAGTCAGAAGAATATCCGTGCCGAGCGGACTATTGATGTACATATCAACCGACAGAAGCTGTCGACCGCACTGAGCACGCTGCTTGACCCCCTGCACATTGCCTATGAATTAACGGCAGGCCGCATTTTGCTGACGGCTGAGACCGGCGCGGTTCCCGAGCCATTGGAACCGCGTGAGCCGATGGAACCCGGAAAATCCGCAGAGGTAGCGCTGGTTAAAGGAAAGGTAGTAGATGAAAACAACTCGGGCCTCCCTGGCGTGAGCGTGATCATCAAAGGGACCCAAAAAGGGACTACTACCGACCAGGAAGGCACTTTTACGCTCGATGTGATCGAGCAGAATGCAGTCTTGGTTTTCAGTTTTGTGGGGTACAAGCCGCAGGAGTTAACCGTGGGGGGCCAGACGAACCTGTCGGTAACCATGCAGCCGGACAACCAGGCATTGGAAGAAGTGGTGGTGGTGGGTTATGGTTCGGTGCGGAAGAGCGATCTAACGGGCTCAGTCGCAAGCATCAAAGGCGACGCAATCCGCGAAATGCCGGTGACATCGGTGGACCAGGCGATCCAGTCGCGCGCGCCGGGCGTGCAAGTAACGCAAACGTCGGGGGCGCCGGGCGGTGGTATTTCCATCCGCGTGCGTGGCGCGAACTCCATCAATAGTGGCAGCGAGCCGCTTTACGTGATCGACGGCTTCCCTATTTATCCCGACAATGGTGCGTTGGGTACGAGCGGCAACCGCCAGCCCACCAATGCGATGGCGACCATTAACCCCAACGAAATCGAATCCATTGAAATATTAAAAGATGCCTCGGCGACATCCATTTACGGTTCCCGCGGCGCGAATGGCGTGATCCTGATCACCACCAAACGCGGAAAAGAAGGCCAGAGCCGCGTGGATTATGACGGTTCCTATTCATTTCAAACCATCGCCCGCGAGGTGGAAGTTCTCAACGGAGCCGATTATGCACGCTACATTAACATGCTGGAACGTAGCCAGGGCGGTAATCCGCGCTATACCGATGCGCAAATCGCACAAATTGGCCAAGGTACCGACTGGTGGGACGTGATTTCGCGCACCGGCGGGCTGTCCAACCACCAGCTTTCGTTTACAGGCGGCAACAAGGGAATGCGCTATGCATTTGTAGGTAATTATTTAAATAACAAAGGGATTATCAAGAATACGGATTTCAACCGCTATGGTTTCCGGATGAACCTTGACAACGATTTTCTCAAAGGCAAGGCTACGCTTTCCAACAGTTGGTCGTTCAACCGGTCGGGCAGCAGCAATGTGCCTACCGACCGCGGCGGACCTGGCGGTATCGTCATCACGGCGTTGGGCCTCGACCCTACCGGTCCGGTTTATGATCAGAACGGGGGATACCAGTATGCGAGCTACGACCAGCGCTTTATGACCAATCCGTTGGCAGAGGCCGTAGAAGGTTATGATAAGGATTTTACCAACCGTCTTTTCGGCACTTCAGCATTGAATGTGAATATTCTGGAAGGCCTGAAATTCCGCACGAGCCTTGGGCTGGACATCGTCAATGCGCGTCGTACGACTTTCTACAACAACTATACTTACATCGGCCGCCAGAATGGACGCGAGTTGCAGAAAGCGAACCGAAATTCAAATAACATTCTGAATGAGAATATTTTAACTTATAATAAAGAAGTTGCCAAAGGACATTACCTTGACGTGACACTGGGTTATACCTATCAAAAGGAAATCAATTATTTCGAATCCAATGCTACCCGCGGGCTTCCTTCCGACGATATCGACGCGGTAAATATGCAAAACGGTAGCCGGCCGTTGGTGCCGAATTCGGGGCGCCTGGAATGGGAGCTGATGTCGATGCTGGGACGGATCAATTACAATTTGAAAGACCGTTACCTGCTTACCGTGACGCTTCGCCGCGATGGTTCGTCGAAGTTCGGGCCTAACAACAAATGGGCCACTTTCCCTTCAGCGGCAATCGGCTGGCGTGTGGTGAATGAGGATTTTTTCAAAAATTCAGGGTTAGGGAAGGTTTTTGATGATTTCAAGATCCGCGCAAGCTATGGTTTGACCGGTAATTCGCAAATCCCCGTTTATCGTTCGGTAGCTGGATTGGTGTCCTACAATTACGTTTTCGGCGGTGTACCCACGCTTGTTTCAGGCTACGGACCTAACCGCATCCCGAACCCGAATTTGAAGTGGGAAAGCACTTCTATGCTCAATGTCGGCCTGGATTTCGCGTTACTGAACAACCGTCTCAGCCTGACGATCGACGCATTTAAAAACA
The DNA here is from genome assembly GCA_035565435.1 of Dyadobacter sp. GTDB lineage: Bacteria > Bacteroidota > Bacteroidia > Cytophagales > Spirosomataceae > Dyadobacter. The sequence goes on from DATMSL010000121.1 coordinate 12,189, forward strand.
AAACCACCGACTTGTTGCTCGACGTTTCTATTCCGCAAAGTACCGGTTTTGGCACCATTATGCTCAATTCCGGCTCACTGAGCAATAAGGGGCTTGAATTTTCCGCGAGCTATAAGCTGATCAGTTCCAATGCGTTGACTTGGGATGTGAGTGGTAATGTGTCTATCCTGCGCAACAAGATCCTCGATTTGGGCATGAGCACGCCATTTTTTTCCAACAGCACCAGCGGGCACCTCGGTGTGCTCGGTAGTTGGGTGCAGGGCGGCAATCCGATCGGCGTTTGGAGCGGGTACAACTACGTCGGTTTGTTCCAATCTGACGAGGAAGGTAAAAGCTATTCAGCTAAGGCGGGTTATCCCAAATATGAAGACGTGAATGGCGACGGCAAATACACTACCGACGATTTCAAGATCATCGGCGACCCGAACCCGAAACTGACGTGGGGATTCAATACCAGCCTGAAATACAAAGGTTTCGACCTGGCGGTATTCTTCCGGGGCGTGCATGGCAACAAGATCCGCAACCTGCAACAATCCGAAATGGGAGACGGTGTGCAAAAAATCAATCAGATCGCTAATATCCTGACCGATTCCTGGACACCTGAAAACCCGAATGCGCCGCGCCCGGTAATTGATGGCCGCCGCGATTTCATTTCTTTCCGCCGGTCGTCATTCTTCATTCAGGACGGCTCGTTCGTGCGGCTGCAAAACCTCTCGCTCGGGTATACGGTCCCGGTCAAGAGTGCCTACATCCGCAGTGCGCGCGTGTATGTGAGCGGGCAAAACCTCTTCCTGATCACCAAGTATAAAGGTTTCGATCCCGAAGTGAACAACCAGGGGCAGAATAACCTCAACCGCGGCGATGATTACGACGCTTACCCGCGGTCGCGCATGTTCACAGTGGGTGTTAATCTTGGTATTTAATATTTCAAATTGAAAATCAGTTTGTTATGAAAAAGTCATTTTTATATAAAATCAGATTGACGGGCCTTTCGGCATTACTTTTCGCTGCGGCAGGCTGCTCGGATTTGAAGGAGAAGCCCGATTTCATCAACCCCGATACCTTTTATAAGACGGCTGCGGAGCTGGTGCTGGGCGTGAACGCGGTCTACGACGATCTCAATTCGCAATACTCGGGCTACTTCTACGATCGTTATGTATTTGAATGTCTGATCGGTTACCAGGTAGGATGGGAGAAAGGGCCGCTGCAATACAACCTGGGTAATGTGAATCCCGCCGACGAATACATTGAGGCCTACTGGGGCATTTGCTACCGCTCGATTAACCGGGCAAATGCGATCATCGAAACTGCCGATTCTATGAAAGATCCGTCGAACGAGGCTTTGATCAAGCGCGTCAAAGGGGAAGCATTGTTTTTGCGGGCATTCTACTATTACAGCTTGCTGAGCTACTTTGATAATGTGCCGTTGACGACGAAATCGACACAGAATATTTCAGAACTGCCATCCAATAGCGGAGGGAAAGCAGCGGTGATCGCGCAAATTTATGCTGATACCAAAGCGGCAGCCGAAATGTTGCCTGCGAGTTACACCGGCGCGGATGTTGGCCGTGCAACGAAATGGGCTGCGAAATCGATTTTAATGAAAACTCAGCTTTGGGATGAAAAATGGGCCGAAGCAAAGGCTACGGGCGAGGATATCATGAGCAATAGTGGTATTACGCTATTCACCGATTTCTCCCACAATTTTGACCTTGCCCATGAAAACCAGGGCGAAAGGATCTTCGAAGCGCAGGTTTCAGCTACGGCCAACCCGAACGAATACAACGTACATTCGATGCATTTCAACCCGGAAGATTTCCCGAGCGAACTCGGCGGATCGGGGTGGAGCTGGATCAGTGCTACGCAGGAGTTCCGGGCAAATTATGATCCTAAGGACAAACGCATTGAGGGAACGTTTATCGAGAGTTACCCGACGGGCCGTTTCGGGAAAATTAACGGTGCTTACCCGATCGTGCATTGGAGCGAAAAGGCTGATTATAATCTATCGCGCTTTGGGGGCGTCGTGAAATCGGATGCGAATCCCAACGATCCCGCACAGATGATCTTCGGAAAAGCGTGGGCGGCAAAGATCGTCGAGCTCGACAAAAGCAATGCTGCCACCGAGAAAAACACGATTTACATTCGCCTGGCCGATATTCTGCTCGGCCACTCGGAAGCCTGCAACGAAAGCGGGCAGGGCGATGCATTCGCGTCGATTAACAAGGTACGTGCCCGTGCCGGGTTGGCACCATTGAAGGGGCTCAGCCAGTCAGCCTTGCGTGATGCGATCCTTCACGAGCGGATGCAGGAGTTTGTTTTCGAACAGGTAATGTACCCGGAACTTCGTCGGAAAAGTAAACTGGGCGGGCCGGTAGATTACCTCGGAAGGGAAATCAGGCACTTTGCGGAAAAGTACAATCTCGACCGCGTACCCAAGGAGCGCGATTACGTGCTGCCGCTGCCGCAAAAGGAACTGCAGGGCAATCCTAATGTGAAGCAGAACGCCATTTGGCAGTAACGAATACCCCGTCGCCGGCCAGATTTAGTGGGTAATTTTATTTAAATTCAACCTTTTAGCCATGAAATCAGCAGGATAACTCAAATGTGCTGCTTGTTCATTAGGTCGCGTCGCGGCGGGATTTTTCAGTTATATTGAATGGCCTTCAAAGGATATCAATCGTACTCCGGGAATTTGTGTGAACATTTTAAAAGTTTGTATAGACAAATATTTCCGTATTGATAAGCCTCTTGGTATTTTTGTAATCCTTGTTGAAATAATTATTTAAAAATAGACCAATGCATACCAGATTTTTGATCGGTTTAGTGGTGGTGGCGGTGCCGGTAATGTACTTTTCGTGGAATGGCTTGCCGTGGGAAAAGAAGGTGGACTACAATGCCGATGTGAAGCCGATCCTTAACAAGCATTGCATGGGCTGTCATGGCGGCGTGAAAAAGGCCGGCGACGTGAGTTTTCTGTTCGAGCACGAAATGCTGGAACCGGGGAAATCGGGCAAAATACCGGTGGTGCGCGGCGATGCGGATGCCAGCGAGATGATCCGGCGTATTTTGACGGACGATCCCGACGAGAAAATGCCCAAAAACGGCACGCCGCTGAACGACAAGGAAATCGGTATCCTGAAACAATGGATTAATGAGGGCGCGAAATGGGAAACGCATTGGGCCTATAAGAAGATAGAAAGGCCGGATGTGCCATCCCTGAATACCTTTTCCAACCTGTTCGGCCTGCTCAATACCGGTGATAAGGAATGGGCGAAGAATGAAATCGACCATTTTGTTGCCAAAAAGCTGAAAGAAGAAGGCTTGAAAACCTCGCCTGAGGCGGATCGTGCCACACTGCTCCGGCGCGTGAGCCTTGATATTACCGGGCTGCCGCCCACAGAAAAGGAAGTTCAGAATTTCGAGAATGACAAATCGCCTGACGCTTATGAAAAAGTAGTGGATAAGCTGCTCAAATCGCCTGCATACGGGGAGAAATGGACGTCGATGTGGATGGACCTCGCGCGCTATGCCGATACGAAGGGCTACGAAAGTGACGGGGGCCGCACGATGTGGCGCTACCGCGATTATGTGGTCAAGTCTTTTAATGAAGACAAGCCATTCGACCGGTTCACGATCGAGCAGTTGGCAGGGGACCTTTTGCCGGAACAGAAAGACGGCTTTCCTGTTGAACAAAACGTGATAGCCACTGGTTTCCACCGGAATACGATGACGAACAATGAGGGTGGAACCGACGACGAAGAGTTTCGTACCGCCGCACTGATCGACCGGGTGAATACCACCTGGGAAGTTTGGCAGGGGACTACATTTGCTTGCATACAGTGCCACAGCCACCCTTACGATCCCATTCCGCACGACGAATATTACAAGTACGCGGCCTTCTTCAACAACTCGCGCGACGAGGATGTCTGGGACGAATGGCCTAAGCTGCGGTTTTATAAGGGAGAAGACTCTCTCCGTTTCGAGCGGGTGAAAGAATGGGTGCGGAAATACGACTCGAAAGAATTGGAAGCGAAAACGCAGTTCATGAAGGTGGTGGAGCCGAAAATCAATGCGCACAACTTCGTGAAAGGCGACCAATCGACCGTGCTGGTGATTTCCTATTACGGCGTGAAAGATAAAGGCAATGCACGTATCCCGCAGGTAAATCTTACCGGCGCAGACAATGTACTGATGAATATTGGTACGAGGGCCGAGAATGCGGTATTGACATTGCATTTGGATAAGCTCGACGGGCCTGTGCTTTCGACGATCAAAGTGCCAACCCGGGATACGGTAATTGTAGCCCCGATCATGAAAACCAGTGGAAAACATGACATTTATCTTTCGTTGAATAGCCCCAAAGCTCCGGAAGAGTGGGTACGCATTAGCTGGGCCGCATTTCAAAAAGCATTACCGGGGGCCGGTCAGCCGGGTTATGAGCAGATCGTCTCCGACTACGCTACCGCATTGACGCGGCCGACAGAGAGTATGCCCGTACTTTGGGAAGGGAAAGGTGATTTTGCGCGGAAAACCAATGTATTTGTCCGCGGAAACTGGATGGTGAAAGGGCCTGAGGTAAAACCCGACGTGCCCAAACTACTCGCACCATTACCCAAAGGCGCCTCCCGCGACCGGCTTGGTCTCGCCCAATGGATCGTAAGCCGCGATAATGCATTGACTGGCCGGGTGATTGTAAACCGTTTCTGGGAACAGCTTTTTGGAAGGGGCATCGTAGAAACTGTCGAAGACTTCGGCTCGCAGGGAGCGGAACCCTCCCACCCTGAACTGCTCGACTGGCTCGCGGTTTCATTTATGGATGATTATAAATGGAGTGTGAAGAAATTGCTGAAAACGATCGTCATGTCGGCCACGTACCGGCAGGACTCGCGCTCTGACGGACAACGGAAAGAAAAAGACCCTTACAACGTATGGCTCTCGCGCGGCCCACGCGTACGCTTGAGCGCCGAGCAGGTGCGAGATCAGGCGCTTGCATGCAGTGGGCTCATTTCCGGCAAAATGTACGGCCCGAGCGTAATGCCGCCTCAGCCGGACAAGATCTGGCAGTCGCCATACAGCGGTGAAAGCTGGGTGGTAAGCGCGGGCGAGGACAAATACCGTCGGGGAGTGTATACCTATTGGAAAAGAACGGCACCGTATCCGTCTATGACCACATTCGATGCGCCGAGCCGCGAGTTCTGCCAGTCGAGGAGGATCATTACCAACACGCCATTACAGGCATTGGTAACCCTGAATGACCCGGTGTATCTCGAAGCAGCTGAAAAATTGGCCTCCAAGATGAAAACACGGGGCAAAACGCCCGAGCAGCAGCTCAAAGAAGGTTACCGCCTGCTCACGTTCAAGCCGATTGAGCAGAAGAGTTTGAATGTATTGATGAAAGTGTATAAAGATGCGCTCAACGAGTACCGGCAGAAGCCTTCGGAGGTGGACAGTATTCTGGTGTATGGAAAAGAAAAGTCACCCGAACTGGCTGCACTGACTGTTTCAGCGAACGTATTGCTGAATCTGGATAACGTAGTGACGAAAGAGTAGAACTGGATAGACGATACCCGGTTAGGGGTTCGGCTTCGGCCCTTTTCCGTTGACCTCAGTCAACGGAAAAGGGCGATTCGCCAGACGTGCGAGGTACTACGAAGAACCTATCTATTACCGTCGACTTTAATCGACGGCTTAAAAAAGCAAAGAAAGGGCCATCGGCCCGTAACCATATTCCTAACCCAGGGTTTCAGCCCTGGGGGGCAAGGTAACCAAGTCTGCAATGGAGAAACTACTAAAAGAACTACAATACGCCGATGTGCAGCGTCAAACGCGCAGGCACTTTTTGCAATCGGCTGGCTTTGGGCTGGGAGCATTGGGTCTTGGCTCGCTACTGGGCTCTTGCGGGTCATCGAAAGCCGGTGATACGGCGGGCGGTTCGGAATCGCTCGCTGCGAGCGGTATTCCGCAGTTTGCTCCGAAAGCCAAGCGGGTAATCTACATCCATATGGCGGGGGCGCCGTCGCAGCTCGAACTTTTCGATTACAAGCCCGAACTTGTCAAGTACCACGGAAAGGACTGCCCTGCCGAGTTTCTGGAAGGCAAGAAATTCGCATTTATTCAGGGGGTACCTAAGATGCTCGGGCCCCAGGGAAAATTTGCACAATATGGCCAATCCGGTGCCTGGTTATCGGATTATCTGCCCTATTTGCAGACCGTCGCTGACGAGATCACCTTTTTGAAAGCGATGCACACCGACCAGTTCAACCACGCGCCTGCGCAGCTGCTTCTGCATACGGGTAGCCCGCGATTGGGACGCCCTAGTTTAGGTGCATGGGCGGTATATGGCCTGGGTTCCGAAAACCGGAATTTGCCTGGCTTTATCGTGCTGGCCTCTGGTGGTCGCCAGCCCGATGCGGGTAAAAGTGTGTACGGAAGTGGTTTTCTGCCGTCGGTTTATCAGGGTGTGCAATGCCGCACCGGCGGTGACCCGGTGCTGTACGTAACCGACCCGAACGGAATGAACCGGAACATCCGTAAAAAGACAATCGATGCAATCAACGAAATCAACCGGCAGACCTACGAAGAGGTTCAGGACCCGGAGATTTTGACGCGGATCAGCCAATATGAAATGGCGTTCCGGATGCAGATGTCGGTGCCTGAGGTAATGGACGTTGCCAAAGAGCCGCAATTTATTCTCGATATGTATGGAGTAAAAGCAGGCGAAGGAAGCTTTGGTATGAATTGTCTGCTTGCCCGGAAGCTCATCGAAAACGACGTACGTTTTGTACAGTTGTTCGACTGGGGCTGGGATGGCCATGGTACCAATGCCACCGACAACGTGGAGGGTGGATTACGTTCCAAATGCCAGATTTCCGATAAGCCCATTGCCGCATTGATCAAAGACTTGAAAATGCGCGGGTTGCTGGAAGAAACGCTGGTGGTATTCGGAGCGGAGTTTGGCCGGACGCCTATGCAGGAGAATCGGAATGGCGTGGTAATGCCTTATATGGGCCGCGACCATCACCTCGAAGCCTACACCATGTGGATGGCGGGCGGCGGCGTGAAACAAGGATATAGCCATGGCGAAACCGACGAACTGGGCTATTATGGCGTGAAAGACCGTGTACACGTCCACGATTTGCAGGCCACAATCCTGCATTTGATGGGCTTCGACCACGAGAAATTCACTTACCCGTTCCAGGGAAGGAATTTCAGGCTGACAGACACCGAAGGCAAAGTCGTAAAACAAGTGATTGCATAAGTAACAGCATTTTTTAGCAGCATTTAATCCAAACTATGGCGCAGGAAACAGTTAAGGCATTCAGGATGCAGCTCAAACCCGGATTTGAAGCAGAATACAAAAAGAGGCACGACGAAATATGGCCCGAACTGAGCCAGCTTTTGAAAGAAGCCGGCATTACGGAGTATTACATTTTTCTCGACGAAGCGACGCTGGCACTTTTTGCATTTCAAAAACTGGGCGAAAATGACACCACTGCCAGCCTGCCTGCGCTGCCGATCATGAAAAAATGGTGGGATCACATGGCCGATATCATGGAAGTCAATTCCGACAATTCGCCGGTGGCCATTCCTTGTCCAGAGGTTTTCAGGTTATAATGCATTGATTTTTGAATAATCCTAACCCTTTAATATTGATTTCCGGTATGCTCATTCCTCTTCTTCAGGCGTCGCCCTGGGCACTTTTTATCGGGCGGTTCCACCCTGTGCTCGTGCATTTACCGATTGGTTTTCTGTTGATTGCGGCCCTTATCGAGATCGGCCGCAGGACTGGCAAGATTTCGGTGAGCGAATCTACCGTGGTTTTTGTGCTATTCTGGTCGGCGGTGAGCGCCACTTTTGCGTGTATCGCCGGTTACCTGCTGTCGCTGGGCGGAGGCTATGACGAGGATTTACTGGGTGCGCATATGTGGAAAGGCATTGGCGTGGCCGCATTTGCCTGGGTGGCCTGGCTCGTGAAATCGGATCAGTTTGCAGGGAAAGTTTCCGTTGGCAAAGCCGTCTATCTCCCTGCATTCGCAGTGGCCGTCGTGTTGACTATGACCGCAGGCCACGATGGCGGCTCGCTTACGCACGGCGATGGCTACCTCACCCAATACACGCCCGAACCTTTCCGGAGCCTTGCCGGAATGGACCCTATTGAAGAAAAATCGAAGGAAATCAAGCCTATTACCGACGTGCAGCAGGCTGTGGTTTATAAAGATATTGTCCAGCCGATCCTCGAAGCACGCTGTACCCAATGCCACAATGCCAGCAAGAAAAAAGGCGATTTGCGTATGGATGAGCTCGCATTGCTCATGAAAGGCGGGGAAAATGGCCCTGCGCTCGTGGCTGGAAAAGGTGCTGAAAGCGATATGATCAAACGCTGCCTGCTGGATGAGAACGATGATAACCACATGCCTCCCAAAGGCAAGCCGCAGTTGAGCACCGAGCAAATCGCATTGCTATCCTGGTGGATTGACCAGGGAGCGCCTGCTGATAAAAAAGTGTCGGAACTGACCGTGCCCGATCAGGTGAAACCAGCACTCGCATCGCTCGGTGGCGGCTCGGCGACCGGCGGATCTGGTGGCGCAAAACAGAAAGAATCGGCTATTGCTACATTGAAAGTTTCACCGGCGAAAGAAAGTGATATCCAGGCTTTGCGGAAGGCAGGGCTGATCGTCAATACGTTATCGCAAGATCAAAACCTACTCGAAGTAAGTGCCGTGAATGCCCCGCAATTCAGTGACAAGGATATTGCATTGCTATTGCCGATTGCCGAGCAGGTAACCTGGCTGAAACTGGGCGGTACCCAGATCACCGACAGCGGGCTGAAGGAAATTGCCAAATTGAAAAACCTTACTAAGCTGCATTTGGAGCACTCCGCCGTGACCGACCAGGGCATCGCGCAGATCAAAAACCTGCCGCATTTGGAATATTTGAATGTGATTGATACCAAAATGGGCGATGCTGGATTGAAAAATATCGCCTCGATGAAAGGCCTGCGTTCCATTTATGTCTGGCAATCGGGGGTTACCGATAGTGCGGTAGCCCAAGCGGCGAAGCAATCCCCGGGTTTGCAGATCGTCAACGGTTTCAGCGAAGCCGAAGTCGCACAGTTCCTGAAAGCAGGCGATAGTACAGCTACCAAGCCGGTTGCGGCGACGAAAAAATAGCCAAGTATTGTCAGGTGTGGTCAGTAGTAGTCAGGTATTGTCAGTTGTAGTCAGGAATAAACATTCTTGAGTGGAACACAACACCTAACCTAATGACTATCCATGACCACACCTGACCACACCTGACAATACCTGACCAACATCACTCATTCAAAATTAAAATGAACCGCCGGGATTTCATTAATAATGCCACAGCAGCCGCAGTCACCACAGCCGGCGCTTTAACGACCTTCGAATCCATCGCCGATGCGAACAAAGCGGCCGTGCAGTTTGAAAATAAATTGTCATTGAAAGTGCTCGGTACCAACTGGGGCTTTCAGGGTACTACCGATCAATTTTGTGCGGCCGTCAAAAAAGAAGGTTACGACGGCATCGAAATGTGGTGGCAAGGCTCGAAAGACAAGCAGAAAGAGCTTTTCGACGCATTGAAAAAACATAACCTCGAAGTAGGTTTCCTCTGCGGCTCGGGTGAGCGGGATTATAAAACGCATTTGAATGCATTCAAATCGCAGATCGATGCCGCAACAACGCAATGGCCGGTGAAGCCGCTTTACATCAACTGCCACAGCGGGCGCGACCATTTTACCTATGAACAAAACAAGGCATTCATAGACCATACCACCGAGGCTTCAGCCAAAAGCGGCATACCGATTTATCATGAAACACACCGTGGGCGCATGCTTTTCGCGGCGCACGTGGCCCGGAATTTCATTGAGAAAAACCCCGCATTGCGGCTTACGCTCGATATTTCACATTGGTGTAATGTGCACGAAAGCCTTTTGCAGGACCAGGAGGAGACCGTTCAGCTCGCGCTTGCGCGCGTGGGGCACATACACTCGCGCGTCGGGCACGAGGAAGGCCCGCAGGTGAACGACCCGCGCGCGCCGGAATGGGAAGCGGCTGTGAAAGCGCATTTGGCGTGGTGGGACAAAGTGGTCGAATACAAGGTCAAAAGCGGTGAGACATTGACGGTTCTGACGGAATTCGGGCCGCCGAATTATCAACCAACCGTGCCATTTACACATCAGCCACTGTCGGATCAGTGGGGTATCAATGTGCATATGATGCATTTGTTAAGAAAGCGGTATTTGAAATAAAACACTGTTGAAAGGTTGGACTTGCACGTCCATTTTTCTCTAACTTGCAGTGTTTTAAATCAACGACTCTATGAAAAACACACACTTCCTGCTGGCCCGGGAAGAATCCGATGTCCGTAAAACGTTCTTGGGTGCATTTGTAGCCCATATTGACGGAAGCAAGGCAACGTCCGTCAAAGATTTCCACGAGGCGATTGCCGCCGCGATGCATTTCCCCGACTACTCCGGCAAAAATCTCGACGCGCTCGACGAAATGCTCAACGACCTCGAATGGATCGGTGAAAAGAAGGTCATTATTTACATCGGGAATTCGGGCGAGTGGCTTGCAAAGGAAAAATCCGAAGATAAGCTTCTGACAATCATCGACATTTTCGACGCTACCGCCGAGGACTGGAAATGGCTCGATGAGGAAGAGGAAGGTGTCGCGAAAAAGGAATTGCAGATTGTATTCCAGGATTCGCCGCGCATCCGTACCCTGCTTGAAGATCAGGAAATCCCGTTCGATACGCTCGACTGAACGACGTTCGTTATGGCGACGTCCGGAAAATAGTCAAGTGTAGTCACTAGTGGTCAGGTGTTGTCAAGAGTCGAAATTAGGAGAGGAGATTTCAATAACTATTGATAACCATCCATGACCATTCCTGACAACTCATGACCATACCTGACCACCAATGACAATTCCTGACTACGCCTGACCATACCTGACAACGTCGCGACGCCACTGTACGAACCCGATGATCGCAAGTATGAGAAAGACGCCGTACAGAATCGCAGTTAGGTGCAGATCTTTGTAGAAATACACGACCACATATGCCGCGTCGGCGACGATCCAGATGATCCAGTTTTCGAGGTATTTGCGCGCCATCATCCATTGTCCGATCAGGCTGGCGATCGTCAATGCGGAGTCGGCGTAGGTGAGGCTGGCGTTGGTGAATTTGCCAAGTAGAAATCCCCAGGAAAGGGTTACCGCGACAAAAATCAATCCAAAAACCGGGTAGAGCTTCACAGGTGTGCGGGTAACACGCACACCGTCGTGATTTTGTCCCCCGAATTTCCACATCCACCAACCGTAAATGCTCGTCAGGAAGTAATAGCCTTGCAAGCCCATATCGGCGTACAATCTTACCTGCCAGAAAACCATCCCGTATAATACAGCATTGACAATCCCGAAAAACCAGCCGAGCACGTTCTGTCGGGTGTTCAGGTAAACGCAGATCGCGCCGGTGATGAAACCCAGGATTTCGAGTATTGTGGTGGGCAGGCCTGCCAGGGAAACGGGTTGGTTGAGCCAGTCGGTCATGAGGGAATAATGGTGTGAAAGGTAAAAATAAAATGATATTCCGGATTTTCGCGCTGCGGCATTTCCGGCTATTTTTGCAATTGGCACAGCGTAGCAACAAAATTGGTACGACTGTTGTTATCAATTCCGGCCGGTCGGGAAATTTCCCGAAACGGCTTTTTGCGTTACATTTCATCGCAGCCGAGGCTGCACAGCATTTGATATAATTGGAAGTTAAAGACTTATTAACACTTTACGGAGGCGACAGTTACCTGGATGTGCTGAGCGCGCAGATTGCCTCTAAGGACGCCGAAGCGGCGCACGTTCAGGTCAAAGGATTGGTAGGAAGCCTCGACGCGGTAATCGCCGCCGCCGTGCAGTACAAGAAGAAAGCACCGGCATTGTACATCCTCAGCGACCGCGAGGAAGCTGCCTATTTTCAGAATGACCTTCAAAACCTGCTGGGTTCTACCGAAGTCCTGTTTTATCCTACATCCTACAAACGGCCTTACCATTACGAGGAAGTGGATAATGCCAACGTGCTCATGCGCGGCGAGATCCTGAACAAGCTCAGCGCCGGGCGCCATATGCCCGTGCAAATTGTGACTTATCCGGAAGCTTTGTTTGAGAAAGTAATCAACAAGCGATCGCTGAAAGCGAATACATTTTCGGTAAAAGTGGGTGAAAAGCTCGATCCCGCATTTCTGACTGAGTTTTTGAACAGCTACGGCTTCGAAATCACCGATTTTGTGTTTGAGGCGGGGCAGTTTTCGGTGCGTGGGGGTATTCTCGATGTATTTTCATTTGCCAACGAGCACCCGTTCAGGATCGAGCTTTTTGGGGATGAGGTGGAGAGTATCCGCTCGTTCGACCCGGATACGCAGCTTTCCATTGAAAGTGCGAAACAGATCAATATCGTGCCGGATATTCAGCAAAAACTCTCGCACGAAACGCGCGATTCGTTTCTGAGCTTCTTTGCCGACGACACCGCTATCTGGTTCAAGGATGCGGAGCTGACTTTGGAAGTAATTGAAAAATGCTTCGAAAGGGCTGAAAAGGCGCTGGAAGAAGTGACCGGCGGCGGCGTGCAAATTGTCTCGAATCCTAATGAGCTGTTTGAAACGCGGCGTGGGTTTTTGAACCAGGTTAAGAAGTTTAAAACGGTTGAGTTCGGCAAGAAATCGTATTTCAAGACTGAAATGAAGCTGCCTTACTCTTCGAAACCGCAGCCTTCTTTTAATAAGGATTTCAAAAGGCTTTTGGACGATTTGTCGGATAATCAGAACAAAGGCTATGTCAATATCATCGTCGCGGAACAGCCCAAGCAGCTCGACCGACTAGAAAGGATTTTCGAAGACCTCGATCCGTTCGTGAAATTCCGGCCCATGCATATTTCGCTTCGGGAAGGTTTTGTGGACGATAATTTGAAAGTGGCGTGCTATACCGATCACCAGATTTTCGCCCGTTTTCATAAATACCGCCTGAAAGAGAAATTCAGCAAATCCAAGGCTATGACCTTGAAAGAACTGAAATCTTTGCAGGTAGGCGACTTTGTGACGCACGTCGATTATGGCATCGGCCGTTTCGCAGGAATGGAGCGCAAGGATGTGAACGGGAAGGAGCAGGAAGCGGTACGGCTCATTTACCGTGACAATGATTTGCTGTACGTGAGTGTGCATAACCTGCACAAAATCGCGAAGTATACTGGCAAGGAAGGCACTCCGCCGGCAATGAGCAAGCTGGGTTCGGGTGAATGGGAAGCCAAAAAGTCGAAGGTTAAGAAGCAGCTCAAAGACATTGCGCACGAGCTGATCGCATTGTATGCAAAACGTCGCCAGGCGCCGGGTTTCCCGTTTTCGAAAGACAATTACCTGCAAGTGGAGCTCGAATCTTCCTTTATATATGAAGACACGCCCGACCAGGCTACCGCTACGGCCAATGTGAAGGACGATATGGAGAAAGGCCACCCGATGGACAGGCTGGTGTGCGGGGATGTAGGTTTTGGTAAAACCGAAATTGCGATCCGTGCCGCATTCAAGGCGGTTTGCGACAGCAAGCAGGTGGCAGTACTGGTTCCTACGACCATCCTGGCCATGCAGCATTATAAGACATTCAGCGAGCGCCTCGCCGATTTCCCGGCCCGGGTGGGTTATATCAACCGTTTCAAGTCCGCGAAGGAGATTAAGGATACATTGAAACAAGCCGAAGAAGGCAAGATCGACATTCTGATCGGTACCCACCGGATTTTGAATAAAGATGTGAAATTCAAGGACCTCGGCTTGCTGATCGTCGATGAGGAACAGAAGTTTGGGGTGAAAGCCAAAGACCGTCTGAAAGAAATGCGCGTGAACGTGGACGTGCTTACCCTTACTGCCACGCCGATTCCGCGCACATTGCATTTCTCCCTCATGGGTGCGCGCGACCTTTCGGTCATTGCGACCCCGCCGCCGAACCGCCAGCCCGTTACAACGGAAGTACATACTTTCAGCGAGGAATTTATCCGGGACGCCATCAGCTTCGAGGTGCAGCGCGGCGGGCAGGTTTTCTTTGTGCATAACCGCGTGAACGACATCGAATCCATCGCGAATATCATTCTCCGCCTCGTACCCGACGTGCGCATAGGCGTGGCGCACGGGCAAATGGACGGCGATAAGCTGGAAAAAGTGATGATGAACTTCATTGATGGCGAGTACGACATTCTGGTTTCGACCAATATCATCGAATCGGGGATCGATATTGCTAATGCAAACACCATCATTATCAATTCCGCGCACATGTTCGGGCTCTCGGACTTGCACCAGATGCGTGGCCGTGTGGGGCGCTCGAACAGGAAGGCATTCTGTTACCTGCTCACGCCCTCGGTATCGACGCTGGCGAGTGATTCGCGGAAACGTTTACAGACCCTGGAAGAGTTTTCAGATCTTGGCGACGGCTTCAAAGTGGCCATGCGCGACCTCGATATCCGTGGTGCGGGCAACTTACTGGGTGCCGAGCAAAGCGGTTTTGTGAACGACCTTGGATATGAATTGTATCACAAAATGCTCGATGAGGCGGTTCAGGAGCTGAAAAGCAATGAATTTAAGGACTTGTTCGAGGGGGTATTCAGCCTGCCGAAAAATCTGGTGCCGGATACACAGATCGAAACCGATTTTGCGACACTTATCCCGGATGATTATGTTAAAAATATTTCCGAAAGGTTGTCGTTATATACCCGCCTCGATAATATTGCGACAGAGGACGAGCTCGGGAAATTTGAAAAGGAAATCCTTGACCGTTTCGGTCCGGTGCCGCACGAGGTGCAGGATTTGTTAAAAACGGTTCGTCTGCGTTGGGAAGCAGAGGCTTTGCAGTTCGAAAAACTGACTTTGAAAAGCAATACGATGAAAGGCTACTTCGTTACTTCGCAGAATGACGAATTCTTTCAGTCGGCGAAGTTCGGGCAGGTGATCGATTACATTAAAAAACACCCCAGGCAAATTTCGCTTAAAGATCAGAAAGGCAAGCTGATACTGATTTGCGAGGACATCAAAAGCATAGATCAGGCGCGCCAGGTGCTGATGGAAATGACCCGGTAGCAAACAGGTCCCGGTTACCTGATAATTGATTTTTAAAAATAATATCGATTGATTTCATACATTTGCGGTTTCGCATACTATAAAATACCAAACACTTAAGTCACTTTAAAGCAATGATTTGCATGCAAAAGATGGGTACCCGGTCGATCGCGCTGATTCTGATAGTGTTATTAGCGGCAACTGCGTGTAGTAAAAAGAAGCCAACCAGCTTGAAACCTGGCAAGACCAGCTCTAAAACAGGCTTGGCTTACAACGGCAAAGACGGGTTTGAAGTAAAGCAGTACAAAGCTTTGCCGGCCGGTCCTGACCTAGTGTACATCGAAGGAGGGCGTTTTACGATGGGTTCTCTGGAAGAAGATGTGATGACACGCCGAGATAATCCGAAACGGACTGTCAGTATTCAGTCGTTCTACATGGATCAAACCGAAGTGGCGAACGTTCACTACCTCGAATACCTGAATGCAATCCAGAAAGACTCTTCTGAAGAGTTCTATGCCAAGGCACTTCCTGATACAACAGTTTGGTTTAACGAACTGTCATTCAACGACTCTTACGTGACAATGTACCTGCGCCACCCTGGCTTTCGCCTGTATCCGGTGGTTGGTGTTTCGTGGGTTCAGGCCAACGACTATTGTGCATGGCGTACCGCTGCTGTAAGCCAGGCTAATAACGCTAAAGGCGCAGCTGCTGCTGGTGGTCAGAAGAAAAAGGGGTTCTCTTTCGGCAAGAAGAAAAAAGCAGAAGGCGAAGCAGTTGCAGCTGCGGATGCTCCCGCACCGCAACTTCGCATCGAAAGTGGCTACGTAATGCCTCCATACCGCCTTCCGACAGAAGCCGAGTTTGAATATGCTGCTATGGCGATGATCGGAACACAGTATTCCGATGAAAATCAGGCTAACTCAAGAATTTATCCATGGGATGGTTCCACAATGCGTAACCCACGTGGCCGCAAGCAGGGAACAATGCTCGCGAACTTCAAACGTGGCCCTGGTGACTACGCCGGTATCGCAGGTAAGTCCAATGACGGAGCGATTATCACACAGGAAATTCGGTCATATCCGGCCAACGACAATGGTCTTTACGACATGGCTGGTAACGTAAGCGAGTGGGTTTATGACGTGTATCGTCCGCTATCAAACAGCGATGTAAACGACCTGAACTCTTTCCGTCGCGACGGTTACCAGGATGAGGCTAAAAACTACGACAGCAAAAACAACAACTCAATGGTTGATGATAAGCTGAGAGTTTACAAAGGTGGTTCGTGGGCTGACGTAGCTTACTGGTTGTCTCCGGGAACACGCCGTTATATGGATCAGGATTCTGCGACTGCGATGGTAGGTTTCCGTTGCGCGATGATCGCCACTGGAACGCACAAAGAGTAAGATTTGAAAATATCAATTGAAAAGTCGCTGTTCTTCCGAATGGCGGCTTTTCTGTTTTAATGCTGTGCCAATGCGATGGTGAGAATGTGGAATTGCCTGCAACCAGATGCCAGTAATGTCCTCGCGCACTCTTCCAGTGTAGCGCCGGTAGTAAGCACATCGTCGATCAGGATCACGCTTTCGGGGCAAAAGTCCTGTTTGACGGCAAATACTCCCTGCACATTTTCCCTTCTTTCTATTTTGGTTTTGCCAGTCTGTGTGGCGGTGTACTTAACGCGTTCGAGCATTGCACCCGACCACGGGATATTTGTAGCCCGGGAAAATCCTTCTGCAAGCAGGTCGCTTTGATTGTAGCCCCGCTGCTTCCGCTTTTTGGGATGAAGCGGAATGCTCAGAATAATTTCAGCTTCCGGTAAGTGTCCCGATGCTTTTAATTCCTGACCGAACATCTGCCCGAGCAATATCCCGACGTCCTTGTTGCCCTTATATTTCAATGCGTGCAGCAGCTTTTGAACCTTGCCTCTTTTGGTAAATAACAAAAATGAATGGGTCGACAGCACTTCGGGGAGACTCACGAATTTAAGTTGAAGCGATTCGCTATTCAGGCCGGCAGCGCCAACGCGCGGGAGCGAAATACGGCAAAATGTGCAAATAGTGGCTTCATTGCCTTGCAATACCCGGTCGCAGCTCTCACAACAGCGGGGAAACAGCAGATCGGCGAACTCACGGAGGAGTTGTTTCAGGTTCATTTTTGTATGATTCAGTGAGTGAATTTCAACGGGTCTGAATACCTTTGCACGACATCAATCCAATCGCCGCCGCTTATGACAACGCTGATCTTAAATGCCCAGGTCGTAAATGAAAACCAGGTTCAGTATTTAGACGTATTAATTGAAAATGGTCACATTAAAAAAATCGAACGGGATTTGCAGCACGTGCAAGCGGATAGGGTGATTGATGCAAAGGGACTTTTGCTGATGCCTGGGGTGATCGATGATCAGGTGCATTTCCGCGAGCCGGGATTGACGCACAAGGCGAACATTTATACGGAGTCGAAAGCGGCCGTTGCCGGCGGGGTTACCTCATTCATGGAAATGCCGAATACTGTGCCGAATACGCTGACACAGCAGTTGCTCGAAGATAAATACCAGATCGGTGGCAACACCTCCCTCGCCAACTACTCTTTCTTCATGGGTGCGTCGAATGACAACTATGATGAGGTAATGCGTACCGATCCTACACAGGTTTGCGGTATCAAGATATTCATGGGTTCTTCCACGGGCAATATGCTCGTAGATGCGCCTGAGGTGCTCGAAAAGCTCTTCGCCAACGCTCCCTGCATTATCGCGACGCATTGTGAGGATGAGCCGACAGTAAGGGCCCGCATGGCTTATTTCAAGGAGAAGTACGGCGATGACGTGCCTTACGACATCCATGCGTTGATCCGGAATGAAGAAGCTTGCCTCAAATCATCCACCTTTGCAAGCTCACTCGCACACAAGCACGGGACGCGCCTGCATATCCTGCATATTTCTACCGGTGACGAGGTTCATTTATTCGAACCAGGAATTCGTAGCAATGGTAAAATCCTGCTTGCGAACGGACAGCCGAAACTCGTAACAGCTGAGGCATGCGTGCATCACTTGTGGTTTGACGCGGAAGATTACCGGAGGCTGGGTAACGAAATCAAATGCAATCCGGCCATAAAGGCGCCGCACAACAAAAAGGCGATCCTGCAAGCTGTGCTCGATAACCGCATTGACGTGATCGCAACAGATCACGCACCGCATACAATTGAAGAAAAAGCACAGCATTACTGGCAGGCGCCGTCAGGTTTGCCGTTGGTGCAGCATACCCTGAATGTAATGCTCGAATTGAGCAAAGCGGGCAAGATCTCGATCGATCGCGTAGCTGAAAAAATGAGCCATGCGGTGGCTGACCTCTTCGATATCAAAGACCGCGGTTATATCCGCGAAGGTTACTGGGCAGATCTGATCCTGGTAGACCCGAATGCGAAAACGGAAGTTAACCCCTCCAACATTTACTCCAAATGCGGCTGGTCGCCATTCAACGGCACGGAGTTCCAGTCACGGATTACCCACACATTCGTGTCGGGGCACCTGGTTTATGAAAACGGGAAATTTGATGAGAAGGTGAAAGGAAAGCGGTTAACTTTTAGCCGCTAGGTAATCGTAATAGTTCTTGATCACGTTCAGGTCGGCTTCTGTCCAGTCGAGGGTAGGGAGGTCGTCGGGATCCAGCCAGAGGATTTGCTCGTGCTCGGTCAGCACAAAATCGGTGGTATCCACTTTGCAAACGAACGGTACGAGCACGATCTCGCGCCAGCCCTGGTCTTTGGAAGTTTCGGGGAGTTTATCGACGATTTCAACGGTTACATTGAGTTCCTCCATGATTTCACGGAGCAATGCCTGTTCGTCGGTTTCGCCTTTTTCGAGCTTTCCGCCGGGGAATTCCCATTGGAGGGGGAAGGACAAGGCTGCGCTTCGCTGCCCGGCGAGTACTTTTCCATCATGTTCAATTACAGCACAGGGCACTCTCACTACCAACTTTTCGGAAACCAGTACTTCAATCATAGGAGGCGGTTACGCTAATTTACCGCAAAATTACAATTTTCAGGTTTATGTTGTATGTGAATGTTTAAACTTCTTAAAAAGTTAACGCTCAGAACAATTCACCTGAGCGATGGCGTGGTAAAATACCCAGGTGCTTGAATGCTTTTTCTGTCACTTCGCGGCCGCGCGAGGTTCGTTTGATATAACCTTCCTGAATCAGGAACGGCTCGTACACTTCCTCGATGGTGTCGGCCTCTTCGCCGCAAGCGGTCGCAATGGTGGATAAGCCTACCGGACCGCCTTTGAATTTTTGGATAATCGTGCTTAGAATGCGGTTATCCATTTCGTCCAGCCCGTTTTGATCCACATCCAACGCCTGCAAAGCCATTTCGGCGATGGCCACGGTAATGCGGCCATTACCTTTTACCTGCGCGAAGTCGCGGGTTCTGCGCAGCAGGTTATTAGCGATACGAGGGGTACCGCGGCTGCGCCGGGCAATTTCATAAGCCGCATCTTCCTCCAAAGGCGTCCCCAGGATCGAGGCCGAACGTTTCAGAATGGACGATAACAATTGTGCATCGTAATATTCCAGCCTCGCATTGATCCCGAACCTCGCGCGTAGCGGGGATGTGAGCATGCCGGCCCGCGTAGTGGCGCCTATGAGGGTGAAAGGATTCAGACCGATTTGAATGCTGCGGGCATTCGGGCCGCTATCGAGCATGATGTCAATTTTATAATCCTCCATGGCCGAATACAGGTATTCCTCCACAATGGGGTTCAGGCGGTGAATTTCGTCGATGAAAAGGACGTCGTGTTCCTGCAAATTGGTCAGCAGGCCAGCCAGATCGCTGGGTTTATCGAGTACCGGGCCCGAAGTGATCTTAATCCCCGAACCGAGCTCATTTGCGATGATATTCGATAGGGTGGTTTTCCCTAGCCCCGGAGGGCCGTGCAGCAATACGTGATCGAGCGCATCGCCGCGCTGGCGGGCGGCCTGCACGAATATCCTCAGGTTTTCAAGAATCTTGTCCTGCCCGGTAAAATCCTCGAAAGACAACGGCCGCAACGCGCGTTCGATGTCTTTATCGGTATTTGAAAGGTTTTCTTTATCTCCGGACAGATAATCCTGGCGCATAGTCGGTTGATCAGATAGTGAAAACCAGCCGTCCGGTTTAATGGCGGCTGGTTTGATATTATTTAACCAAAAATAACTGATTTAATCTGCAAAGGAAAGGCTAGCGGATCACCATTACCGATCCACGCTTCGTGATCGGGTTGCGTTCGGGATAATAGAGCGCTTCGTAGGAAATGATGTAAGGGTAACTTCCCGGCTGTACTTTCAGACCTTTATAAGTCCCGTCCCAGCGCGCTTCTATATCGGTAGTAGCAAAAATAACCTCGCCCCAGCGGTTATAAATACGCATCGAGAAATTGGTATAGTAAGCTCCGAATACTTGCAGGATCTCATTGTGGCCCTCACCATCGGGTGTAAAAGCATCCGGGATGAAGAATCGCGGCTCGCATTTGTCTATAACTTCTGTGGATTGCTCGACAGAGCAACCCTCTTTGTTGGTTGCGCGCACGGTGTATTTTCCCTCCTGGTTAACAGTAATGGTTCTCGTTGTGTCGCCGGAATGTGGCCAGAGATACTCGTAGGGCTCCCGTCCGTTAGCATCCAGTATGACGGATTGGCCGTCTGGAATACAGATGTAGTTTTCGGGGGCCAATCCCAGAATAGGGGAAGGACGCTCGCCAATCTGTACGGTGTCGGAATTGTAGCAGTCGTTTCTGTCTTTTACTATCACAATATACTGCCCAGGCTGGCCGATCGTCACTTCGCGGGTGCCCTCGCCCGTGCTCCATTTATACTCGATCCAGCGATCACTTTCAACGCGAAGTACGATTGAACTATCGCGGCATAAGGTGGCGTCTGGACCGATAGAGAAAGCCGGAGGTTTGCGTAGTGTGATCTTGACCGTAGCGGTTGAGAAACAGTCGCCTTGTGGTCCATTAAATGCTATGGCAGTATAATCTCCTGTTGCAGTAGCATTGTAAGTTCGTCCCCTTCCAACGACCCTGCCTCTATTCATCCAGACATAAACTTGTGCTTCGACCTTCATGTCAAGAGGGACTACATTTGCACAAGTGTCGATGAACGGCGGTAAATTTATTTGTGCTGGGGTGTCGTATATTACAATTTGTTGTACAACTGAATCTGTGGTGCATTTATTGGTAATTCTCAATTTAACATTGTAGGTGCCAGGTTGGGTGTAAGTGTATTTCACCTGTTGCTGCTTTGAAGGAGCAGTGAACGAGCCATTTCCGAGAAAGTCCCAAGAGTAGGTGTCCTCAATTGGGTCACACATCGGGCTTGCTTGGAAAGTCGTGGGTTCATTAGTACAAAATCCATCTGCTTCGAAACCGGCTCCTTGCGATTCTTGCGTTATATCTTGCACCATATTCGGAAGTCCGAGTTGACTTTTTTTGCCTCCCAGATTTACGCCATCGCGCTCATAGTCGACACCGGTAAGAGAATTCCCTTCGGGTTCTCCAATAACTGCGAGATATTCACTACCCTGAATAGCCATATAAATCCTTCCGTCCGGGCCAAATTGTAATGCGCCATATTTTTGTGTGGCTGAACTATCAATGGTAATTGCCGTTTCAACAACGATATCATCGGGCAAGGTTAGATCATATTGTTTTAGATAGGAACTAGTCCCACCTTCGCCTTGAAATGAAACATACATCTTCCCTCCACTTGGCGAGAACTCGATACCATATGCAACGGGTGGTGCCGGACCGAGGTCCATTGTTTTTTTGTAGGTTAATGTGCCCGTCGAATCATTGAAACTGAACAACTCCACATAGTTCCGTGCAGGTCCCGGAATCACCACGGCTAGCTGGCGTTCACCAGTGGTACTGTCGGGTGAAGAAAACTTCATATAACCCTCGGCTTTGTTGGTGCTGTCGTGCGCCATGCCGAGCTCGGGAGCTGCCACTTCTACAAGCCCTCCCGCGGTAGCGTGGAAAATGCGGAACTTGTTGGTGCCATAGTCATGTGAAACGATCCAGTAAGTACTATCTCGATCATTGCGTACGGATGCGATGCGTTCCGTGGTGGGCTGTTGCAGTGTAGTATTTTGCTCAATAATCGCTCCGAGACCATTATTTCTACGCATGTCCACAACGCTGACAGTCAAAAGCTTCTCGCCGTTGATGTCTGAAGTTGTAAAAACATTGAACAAATATTCACAGCCTTTACAAGTGGGTTGTGGAACAATCAGCACCGATTGGGTCGAATTTGGACTCCCCTTTAAAGGGATACAGTTTCCTGTAAAGCAGGGCATCACCTCGCCATTTTTATTCCAAATGGTGATACCGTCGGAGTAGAACTGTAGCTGCCCCTTAGAGTTTGCTATTGAAGAAGTTCCCTCGGAGGTGTTTATCTTGCCATCGGTAAGAGGAGTAGGCGGTGTATTGGAAAAATCTAAGCCTGCATTACTGCCGAAATACCATTTGGAACCTTCTTGGGCGCTAGGCTCCATACAAACTTTGACATTAACCCTATCCTGAATTTTGCAACCATTAGGTAGGATAACCTCAACAGAATAACAGCCAGAACTATCAACGGTCAGCGTCTGTGTTGTTTCGCCTTTGGGATACCAGACATACGTAGCACCGTCTGGGGCTCCATTTGGATATGGGTCAAGGACGACGGACTCCCCAGGACAAATTGTCGTATCTATTTTCCATTTTTGAAATTGAGGGGGGAGCTCGCCTATATTAACAACCTGTGATACTGTTTCCTTAGTGCCATTTTTCAGAGTGCGGGTTAAGGTTACTGCGTAAGCTCCCGGTGTCAAATAGGAATGTTGCGGATTTCGCCTAGTGTCGGTCGCTCCGCCTTCGCCGAAACTCCAAAGCCAAGCGACAGCGTCATCAGCAGGATCCCTGAAGGAAGTCGAATCTGCCTCGCAATCCGGGTTCTGCATACACTGTCCTTGTACCACAAAGGGCTTCTGGGCCATGGCACTTGCGCCAACGAGCAGCATGAGCAGGCAGAGGACATAAAAAAATTGGTGGTATCTATTATAAAATCGCCCCATGTTTCGTTACTTGTTCAAACACCCCTAGCCGTCTCAAAGAATATTCAAGTTACCCGACATTACTAACGAAAATAAAATCTTAAAATTTTGTGCGG
>DATMSL010000122.1:0-1514 GCA_035565435.1 Dyadobacter sp.
ACTGTGAAAAAGCCTGTTGCGCAGGATATCAAGACTTTGCCCGATGAGCCAGCTGTTAGTCAGGTGAACAAGCCGGAGCCCGAGCCGACAAGAATGATTGTCGTAGCCGTGGAGACCGGCCCTAATGAAGCGGAAGAAAAACCACGTAATACCCGGTTTGCAAGGGTTTTCCGTCAGCTCAAAAATGCGAGGGCGGGCGAGAAGGTCGATTGGGATGAAGTGGGTTTTAATCCCAAAAACCTTGTAGCACGTGTGGACGATCGCCTGCGTGGCAAGGATGAAAGAAGTTCAGATAAAGACCACCCAAAAGACAAGACAAAACTGTAATCTATTGTGCCATGAAAAGTAAAATATATGCAATGGCGATGCTGGTAATGCTGGTTGCCATTGGCGCGCGCGCTGGTTCGTTGAAATTGAATGACAAGTTTTCGCGCTCCGGCGCCCAGGAGAAGGATTCGATTATCGTGACTTTCGGGGATAAGACGAGGCTGATTATTTACGGGGAAAACCGGACCGAGCTGGAAAAGATCATGAAATATGATTTAAATGCGCTTTTAAAGGATCTGAAAATGAGATTGGACAGCACAAAAGCGGATACGACGTTCTTGCGGGAAGAATTCAACGGGAACAAATATCTGAAAGATGCGGATCAGGCTGCCGATAAGGACTACGTAAGGATTGGCCTTCGTGGTATCCATATTAAAGACGGCGACACGAAGGTTTCTATTGACGGCTCGGGTGTAGAGGTAAAAGAAGGTGACGAGGTGGTCGGGTCGGATTCGACTTACCGGCGCATCGGGAAGCGGTTTCACCGGAGCTCATGGGGTGGGTCGAGCCCGCGGAAGGGTTTTAATATCGCATTGGGCCTCAATACCTACGGTACCAATGAGGCCACGCCGGGCTTTACCAAAAGCGATTATGATCTCAAACCATTCGGATCGCGTTATGTGAGCCTCGGGTATGTGGCCAGTGCGAGTGTTGCACGGGGTAAGAATGCCCGACTGCATTTGGACTTTGGGATTGACTTTTCGTGGTACAACATGATGTACGACGGGAATAATACGATTGTCAAAACGGATGACGGGGTCGAGTTCAGGGATGTGGTGGACGACCAGGGTAAACCGGTGGAAGTAAGGAAATCGAAACTCGTAGTGCCGTACGTCAACCTCTCCGTTATGCCTACGTTAAGCTTTTCACACTCATTCATATCGTACATCAGTGCGGGTGCTTACGGCGGTTATCGGATCGGTAGTTATACGAAGGTCCGGAAGGTCGGAACGAAGGATGTGGACCACGACCGGCGTAACTTTTATATCGAAGATTTGCGCTATGGTTTAGCTGCTGAAATTGGTATCCGTAACTTTCCTGACTTCTTTGTGAACTACGACTTGAACTATCTTTTCGAAGCCAACCGGGGGCCATCGGTCCGGATGCTGAGTTTCGGGGTAAGATTGTTTTAAGTCGAAAAAGTGCCCGTGCGTCCTGGAATCGACGTTTTTGATTCCAGGCCGTAT
>DATMSL010000123.1:0-5975 GCA_035565435.1 Dyadobacter sp.
TAGTGAGGAAGTCGTATTTACCAATTCCAAAACAAGTGATGTACTGGAAGGCACGTTAACCCTACCTCGGGAGGCGGGTACATATCCCGCAGCGGTGTTGATAACGGGAAGCGGCCCGCATAACAGAGATGAAGAGGTAAATGGTGGACATAAGCCTTTTCTGGTGTTGGCCGATCATCTTACAAGCCACGGAATAGCCGTTTTGAGATTTGACGATAGAGGTGTGGGGAAGTCCACAGGCGATTTTGCAAAGGCTTCGTCAATGGATTTCGCCGACGACGTGGAAAGTGCAGTTGAATATCTGAAAACCAGAAAAGAAGTTGAGATAGGCAAAATAGGCCTTATTGGCCATAGTGAAGGAGGAACAATCGCAGCAATAGTAGCGAGCCGTTCGCAGGATGTTGATTTTATTACGCTGCTTGCGGCTCCCGGAATTAGGGGCGATTCAGTAATGCTTATACAGATAGGCCTGGTTGCAAAGACTATGGAACTTTCAGAATCCGAAATAGCACGAGCGAAAGTTATATGCCGCGAAGCTTACCAGATCGTTCAAAATACGGAAGATGCGGCAGAACGGAACGCGAAGTTGGCCGCCTCGGCGGGGAATGCCTTTCAGAGCTTTCCGAAGAAACTGATGCCGGTGAACATCACAAAGGACGAGTTTGTAAGTCAACAAGTGGCAGCAGTAACTACCCCCTGGTGGATATTCTTTTTGAAGTATGACCCGGCCACTTCTCTCACGAAAGTAACATGCCCGGTTCTGGCATTGAATGGGGATAGAGACGTCCAGGTTACTCCGAAAGAGAACCTGGCAGCAATCTCTAATTCCCTTAAGCATCTCAAAAATAAAGCAACTGCCAAAGAGCTGCCGGGCCTGAATCACTTTTTCCAGGAATGTGAAGAATGCAGTCCGAAGGAGTACGCAAAGCTGAAACAAACGTTTTCTCCGAAGGCCCTGGACGAAATATCGACCTGGATATTGGAAATTACCAAATAAGGCTCTCCGCGAGAGGGAGAGAGGCGGGCGAGGTAGTTAGATTTAAGCGTAGCCCCGCTTTGAGTGGTACACCAGTTATAGCCGAGCCCATTTTGCCGAATTTTCGCACGTACCGGTCCGTATTGAACGATGAAAAAGAGCTCCTGCGACAAGTGGCCGCAGGGAGCGAGCGGGCTTTTACACGGATTTTCGATCATTATCACCAGCGGTTGGGAACGCACATTTACCGCATTACCCGCTCCGAGGCAGTCGCCGAAGAGCTCGTCCATGACGTTTTTCTGAAAATCTGGCGAAACCGCGAGCTACTTCTGGAAGTCGAAAACTTCCCGGTTTACCTTTTTGTAATATCCAAAAACGCGGCATTGAATGCTCTGAAAAAGATCGCGGCCGAACGGGTGAAATTTACCGGCCTCGACGACGCTGCGGAAGGAGAGGCCGAGCAGCCGGACGACTACCGCTACGCATTGATCGACGAGGCGATTGACCAGCTTCCGCACCAGCAGCGGCAGGTGTACCTGCTCAGCAGGCACCAGCGGCTGTCTTATCATGAAATTGCATTGCAAATGGGGCTATCGAAAGAGACGGTCAAAAAGTACCTTCAAATCGCTACGGCCTCCATTATTTCCTACATCGGAAAAAGCGCCAAAATGAGCCCGATTCTGGTGCTCAAAATTTTCTTTTAAAATTTTTCCAATCCAATAGCCCCTTTTTCGGAGGTACTGTTGTCCTGTGGTTGAAAATTGATTTAAATCCATGAACCAGGACGACCCACAAAGGCTGCAACAGCTTTTCGACCGCTATTATGCAGGCCAGGCCACACCCGAAGAGGAGGAGGAATTAATGCGGCACATCCGGTCGGGGCAGCATGACGAGGCGATAGAAGGTGCCATGAAGCGCAACTGGCTTCAACCGGCCGATGCGCAGCCATTGTTCAATGCGTCGCGCAGCCGGGATATGCTAGGCGCCATTCTTGCCGCGGGTAGGGAGCGCAGGCATTGGCGTGCGGGCATTTGGGTGAGATATGCCGCGGTGGCGGCCGTGCTCGCAGTGGTGGCTGGGCTGTGGGTGATCCGGAAAAGTACGCCGGAAAAGTCGGTGGCGACGGAAATTATTCAAAACCAGGATGTAGCACCCGGCGGTAACAAAGCATTACTCACGCTTGCGGACGGAAAAGGCATTGAGCTGGACCGCATCGGAAGCGGGCTGGTGGCCCGGCAGGGCAATACGGAAATTACGAAGCAGGAGGATGGGCTAGTGGTGTACAACAGTCGTTCCGCGTCAGCCGCGTCGACCGGGCTCAACAAGGTAACCACGCCCCGGGGCGGGCAGTATAAGGTGCAGCTGCCGGATGGCAGCAAGGTGTGGCTCAATGCATCGTCGTCCATTCGCTTTCCATCCGTTTTTCCAGCTTCGGAACGCCGCGTGGAAATTACCGGCGAGGCCTATTTTGAAGTGACCAAAGACAAGGCCAGGCCGTTCACGGTGCGTTTCAATGGCTCGGAAGTGCAGGTGCTGGGTACGAGTTTCAATGTGATGGCCTATGCTGACGAACGGGTGTCGAAAACAACGCTTGTAGAAGGTTCCGTAGCCATCCGCAATGAAGGCGAGCGTGCCCTGCTGCGGCCCGGCCAGCAGGCCGCATTAATGCCCGGCGGGCGCATCGAGACGGCCTTCAAGCCGATAGACGAGGCCGTGGCGTGGAAAGAAGGTATGTTTTATTTCAAAAATGCGGGTGTGAAGGATGTCATGCGGCAGCTCTCGCGCTGGTACGACGTGGAGGTGAGCTACCGCGGCGAGGTGCCGGTGCGGCAGTTCACAGGCAGGGTGTCGCGCAATGTGAACCTTTCCGAGATTGTGGGGATGCTGCGGTATGCCGGCGTGAAATGCAGCGTGGAAACCAATACGATTGTGATCGAACGTTAGTTTGCGTATAGTGATTAGGGGTTAAAGTTTAGAGTTGAGAGTTTAAAGTTCAGAGTTTAAAGTTCGATGTTCAACCTCCGACTTTTAACTCTCAATTCATCAACCCTCAACTCATAAGCTCTCAACTCATAAGCTCATAAACCCTCAACTCATAAACTCTCAACTCTAAGCTCTCAACTCTCAACTCTAAACTCATAAACTCTAAACTCACAACCTCATGCTAAACAAGCCGCACATTCCGCCCTGAAATGCCGGTGCCAAAACAAAAGGGAAAATGCGCTAACATTTTCCCCGTAGTTCAGGCGCAACCAAGCTTCTCTGAAAAAGTCATTTTGCCATTCCTAAACTTTAACAAAGTTATGAAAATTAACCTTCTGCCCCGCTTTCCGGCGGGCGGCAGGGCGCATATTGTCGCCCAAACACTGATGACTATGACCAGGATCATGCTTTTGCTCATCGTAACCCTTTCCCACGTGACGGCGGACGGGTTTAGTCAAAAGATTTCCTTTCAAGCCAAAAACGTCCCGCTGCAAACCGCTATGCGAAGCATCGAGCAGCAGACGGGATACCTGTTTCTGTACGACGAGCTCGATTTACCCGCTTCGAAGAAAGTGTCGGTGAAGTTGAAAAACGGGTCGATTGACGCGCTTTTGAATGCTGTTTTCAAGGACACGCCGCTTTCTTACAAAATCTTCCAGCGGAATATCGTCCTGAAAAAGACTGTAAAAACCCCTGCATTGGAAATAGTGCCTCCCGGCCGCACGCCGGAAACGCAGCCGGTGATCCAGCTCAACCACCGGAGTATCGAACCGTTGCCCGTCAGTGCGGACCGCATTGTACGGGGCCGTGTGACCGACGAAAACGGCAGCCCGTTCCCGGGAGTGAGCATTATCGTCAAAAACTCGCAGACCGGCACGGCTACCGATGCCAACGGCGAGTTCCGCCTGAGTATTCCGGAGTCGCTGGCCGGGCAGGGCGGGCTGGTGATTGTGGCGAGCTTTGTAGGGTATAAAAATCAGGAGATCGTGGTCGGTAACAATGCGGAACTGAACTTCGGCATGACCGTCGACACCAAGGCGCTGAACGACGTGGTGGTAGTGGGCTACGGTACCCAGAAGCAAAGCAGCATCACCGGCTCGGTGGCCTCATTACCGATGAAAAATGTGGCCAGTCAGCCTCTCACGAGCCTCGACCAGGCGCTGGGCGGGCAGATCGCGGGCGTGAACGTGGCGCAGACGAAAGGCGCGCCGGGTGGGGGCGTATCCGTGCGCGTACGGGGGACGGGCTCCATAGGCGCGGGTAACGAGCCTTTGTACGTGATAGACGGCTTCCCGGTTTCGAGCGATTTCAATAGTAATTTCAACCCGCTTTCGTCCATTAATCCCAACGACATCGAATCCATTGAAATACTCAAAGACGCTTCCGCAGCGGCGATCTACGGCTCGCGGGGAAGTAATGGGGTAGTGCTCGTGACCACGAAACACGGCAAGTCGGGCAAATCGGTGGTGCAGCTCGATACCTACTATGGTTTCCAACAGGTGGCGAACAAAATAGATATGCTCAATGCACGGGAATATGCGGAGTATAACACCGAAGCCCGCAACAATGCCTGGGTAGACAAAGGCGGCAAAGCCACCGACCCGAACGACATGCGGCCCGCGGCATTGCAAATCCCGGAAATGTTCATGAACCCGCAGTCGCTCGGCAAAGGTACCGACTGGCAGGATGCGGTTTTCCGCACGGCGGCCATCCAGAACCACCAGCTGTCGGTTTCGGGCGGGAATGATAAAACGACGTTTTTTATGTCTGGAGCCTATTTCAAGCAGGATGGCATTGTGATGAAAACTGGTTTCGAGCGCTATTCGGCGCGGGTGAACCTCGACCACCATATTTCCAAAAATGTGAGTGTGGGGATGAACCTCTCGCCCTCGTTTGCGACGAGCCGTATTTTGCCAGTGGAAGACCAGGTATTTAGCGGTGGTATCCTCGGCTCGGCACTGTCGCTGCCGCCTACTGTGCCGGTTTACAATCCCGACGGTTCGTTTACGACATTGCTCGGCCCCTCGCCGTACAATATCGGGGTGATCGACAACCCGGTGGCCATTGCGAGCAAAATCAAGGACAAGCGAACCGTTTTCCGCACATTAGGTAATGTGTATGCCGAAGTGAAGCTGCTCGACGGCCTCAAATTCCGCACCTCGTTCGGTCTGGATTATTCCGATGCGCGTGAGAATGCCTATTATCCCTCCGATTTGGGCTGGAACGGCGTCCCGGCACCCGTGCAAGCGAGGGCCATAGCTTCTACCGGTCGCGAGTTGAACTGGCTGAATGAGAATATTTTGAGCTACAAAAAAATATTTAATACCAAACATGAGCTGGATTTGCTCGCAGGTTTTACCGCCCAAAAAGCACACGGTGAATCCGCAGCATTGAATGCCACCAACTTCCCGACCGACCTTATTCCCACTTTGAATGGCGGCCAGGTGACGGGCGGCGGTACCTATGCGTCGGAATGGTCGCTGCTGTCGTTGCTGGCGCGGGTGAATTACACTTATGCGGGCAAATACCTCGTTTCGGCGACCATGCGGCGCGATGGCTCGTCGCGGTTCGGGGCGCGTAACAAATGGGGCACATTCCCGTCGGCTTCCGTGGGTTGGTACCTTTCGGAGGAGCATTTCATGAAATTGCAGAACGTGGTAACCGACCTGAAACTGCGGGCGAGCTACGGTTTGGCGGGAAACAATACGATCGGGAACTACAATCACATTGGTTTACTTTCCAACCGCCGGTACAGTTTCGGGGCGGGGACGGGCTCGCTGGTGTACGGGCTTTATCCGAGCTCGATCAGCAATGAACAACTGGGCTGGGAAATGATGCACCAGTTCGACGTCGGCGTCGATTTTGCATTACTGCGTAACCGGCTCAGTTTCACCATCGATTTTTATAACAAAAACACCACCGACCTGCTGCTGAATGTGCCCGTACCGGCCTCTACCGGCTATGAAACGGCCCTGCAAAATATTGGGAAGCTCAACAACCGCGGTTGGGAGTTTAG
>DATMSL010000124.1:0-18014 GCA_035565435.1 Dyadobacter sp.
ACGGTTCCGTTTTTTTTATTCCTCATGAATGCCGAATGCGGGGCTATTTCTACTTTTGTGTTTCATTCGTTAAATTGCCTGTAAGCGAAATCGCACAAAATCAGGCCCATATATCAGCATAGTGGCTATTAATCAAGATAATGTAAGACTGGTTTTCGGACTCAAACTCAAACAGCTCCGGCTCGACAAGGGAATGTCGCTCAGCGAACTTTCTCAAAAATCGGGGCTGTCGATTTCTTATATCAATGAAATTGAGAAGGGGAAAAAGTATCCGAAATCCGACAAAATCCTTGCATTGGCGAGCGCCATTGAGGTCGATTACGACACGCTGGTTTCATTAAAACTGAGCAAAAGGCTGGAACCGATTTCCGACCTGCTCAGCTCGAATATCCTCACGGAGCTTCCCCTCGAACTGTTCGGCATCGACCCCGCCAACCTGCTCGAAATCCTTTCCGACGCGCCTACCAAGATCAGCGCGTTTGTGGGAACGCTCATCGAAATCGCCCGGAATTACAACATGTCGATCGAGAAGTTCTACTTCTCGGCCCTCCGGACGTACCAGGAAATGCACGACAATTATTTCGAGGATATCGAACTCGAAGCCGAACGTTTTCTGGCGGAGCAAAATGTGGAGGCATCGCGGCTCCTCGACGAACAGCAGCTCGAAAGCATTCTGAAAGACCAGTACGGCTACACGATCGAGCCCATTAACGAACGCAATAATCCCGAGTTTGCGACAGTCCGGTCGCTTACGATCACCAATACAGCCGGTACGCGCCTCTTGATCAATGCGCATTTATCGTCCGTGCAGCGGGCATTTATCTACGGGCGGGAAATCGGGTATTTGTATTTAAACCTGAAAAACCGCCTGCATACGACCGCATTAGTCGAAGCGGAGTCATTCGAGCAACTGCTCAATAACTTCAAGGCATCCTATTTCGGCAGCGCGATTATCATCAAAAGAAGCCTGCTGGTACCGGCGATCGCCGATTTTTTTGCGCAAAAAACCTGGCAGCCCGAAAAGCTGATCCAGCTCATTCACGATTTCAATACCACGCCGGAATCGTTCTGTTACCTGCTCAGCAATATCCTGCCGCGGTATTTCGGCATTAACCAGATCTTCTTTTCACGTTTCAATAACTTCGTCGGGCAGAACCTGTTCCATATGACGAAGGAAATGCATATTTCGAGGAAGCATTACCCGCATACCGTTCGCGACGAGCATTACTGCCGCCGTTGGGTGGCGCTTACAATCCTGAACGATCTCGGCGACATTATCCAGGCCAAACAGCCGCCGCGCATTTTGTGCAAAGCCCAGAAATCGACGTATATCGATACACAGGACCAATATCTCGTAGTGAGTTTCGCCCAGCCGATGTCGCCCACTCCCAACCTGAATGTGAGCGTATCAATGGGCATTTACCTCGACGAGCCTACGCGTGAGAAACTGGCATTTCTCGACGATCCCACGCTGACTTCCAGAGAAGTAAACCAGACCTGCGAGCGTTGTTCGCTGTTCGATTGCCGGGAGCGTATTGCGGCGCCGGTAATCCTGCAAAAACGGCACAAAAACGAAGAGCTCAGGAAAGCACTGAAACGGATGATTAACTGATCATTTCCGGTTACTTAGTATATTTAAAACGTAAACCCGGGAAATTTGAACCTTCAATGGGGGTTTCCTGTCAAATAAATGTCTGATAAGTACCCTGTCGGTTGCTATTAAAAAAATCTTAGAAATAGACAGGCTAAAACTTACAGTTCTCTTCTCAACTATCTTTGTTTATTATTTGAAGAAATTGCTATGCCCGGCACTTATGATTTTGAGGATCTCATTCTAAAACTGTCGACCCCATTTTATATCTGTCTGATCGGTCTTGAGATCTTTTTAACATACCAAACACCACACGAGGAACTGGCCAAACGTCCGGCCTATTCTGTGAAAGATACATTAATGAATGCAGTGCTGATGCTGCTCAACGGCGGCATCGATTTGCTGTTCCGCGCGGCTTATGTGAGCGTGCTGATCTGGTTTTACAATTTCTCCTTCTTTGAACCAATCGCTAACCCTTACTGGTACTGGCTCGCATTGTTCCTTGCCGAGGATCTGGCGTTCTATACGCTGCATTATGTCGATCACCATTGCCGGCTGTTCTGGGCTGTGCATGTGACGCACCATTCGTCAGAGCATTTCAACCTGACTACCGGCTTCCGGTCGTCGGTCTTCCAGCCGCTCTACCGGTTCATTTACTTCATTCCGCTCGCATTGGCAGGATTCAATCCGGCTGATATCATAGTCATGTACTCCATCACGCAGATTTACGGCATTATCGTCCACACCGAATACGTGGGCAAGCTGGGTTGGTTGGAATACCTTTTCGTAACGCCATCGCACCACCGCGTGCACCACGCGAGCAACATCCAGTACCTTGATAAGAACATGGGCATGTGCCTGATCATCTGGGACCGCCTTTTTGGTACTTTCCAGGAAGAACTGCCCAGCGAGCCCCCGCGCTACGGCCTCACCAAATCCCTGGAACAACAGGGCCTGGGACAAACCGTTTTCCACGAATGGAAGGCTATCGGAGAGGATTTCGCGCAGCCGATCGACTTTAAAACGAAGCTGAGATATCTCTTCAAAGCACCGGGATGGTCTCCCGACGGCTCCCGCGAGACGAGTAAGGATTTGCAGCGGAAGCTGGCGAATGCGACTTCGGCCATCGGCTATCAGCCATCGGAAGAAGTAACAAGCAAATTTGACAGCCGAGAGCCGACAGCCGACAGCCGAAGTACTCTTATTTAAACGCCTGCATCCCAGTAATCTCCGCCCCAAGGATCAGCAAATGGATATCATGCGTCCCCTCGTACGTGATCACCGATTCGAGGTTCATCATGTGGCGCATAATGGGGTATTCGCCGGTAATACCCATCGCGCCGAGGATCTGGCGGGCTTCACGGGCGGTATGCAATGCCATTTCTACATTATTTCTCTTCGCCATCGAGATCTGAACGGTGGTGGCTTCGCCTGCGTCCATCAATTTGCCCAGGCGCCACGCGAGCAGTTGCGCCTTCGTTATCTCCGTCAGCATTTCGGCCAGCTTCTTTTGCGTTAGCTGGAAAGCGCCGATCGGTTTATCAAACTGAATGCGCTCCGCGGAATACTTCACGGCTGTTTCGTAACAATCGATTGCCGCACCCACCGCTCCCCAGGCAATGCCGTACCGCGCTTTATCGAGGCATTGCAATGGCGCTTTCAGCCCTTCGGCACCCGGAAGAATATGTGTTTCAGGAATTAATACATTGTCGAAGACAAGCTCGCCCGTCGCACTCGCACGCAGCGACCATTTGTGATGGATTTCAGGCGTTGTAAAACCTTCCATTCCTCGTTCCACGATCACGCCCTGCACCCGCCCCGCTTCATTCCGGGCCCATACCACGCCTATGTGCGCAAAAGGGGCATTGGAAATCCACATTTTGGAGCCATTGAGCAAATAACCGCCTTCGGTTTTGGTGATATGGGTCTTCATTCCGCCGGGGTTCGAGCCATGGTCGGGCTCGGTAAGGCCGAAACATCCCAGCCATTCGCCGGTCGCGAGTTTGGGCAGGTATTTACGTTTTTGCTCTTCCGAGCCGAATGCAAAGATCGGCCACATCACAAGCGAGCTTTGCACGGAAATCGTCGACCGCATACCCGAATCGCCTTTCTCGATCTCCTGACACATCAGCCCGTAGCTGGTATAATCCAGCCCGCCTCCGCCATATTCGGCCGGAATCGTCGGCCCGAAAACACCGAGCTCCCCGAATTTAGGGATCAAATGCAGTGGAAACTCCGCTTTCTGGGCAAAATCTTCGATAACGGGTTTGATTTCCCGATCCGAAAAATCACGCACGGCCTGCTGAATGAGGCGTTGCTCTTCGGTTAGAAGGTCGGAGATGTTGAAGAAGTCTGTTTGGTTCATCAGAAAAGAATCAGGCGTGCATAAGCTTGCCCTTTGCTTCTGGAATTTCGCGGCCAAGTTCTTTTGCTGTGGCAATCCATTCGTCGATCACTTTTTGTACATTAGCTAGCGCCTCACTCTGTGTCGCACCATCAGCCATACATCCTGGAAGCTCGGGGACTTCAACAATAAAGGATTGATCCTCATTGCTCCAATACATGATCAATTCATATTTACTGTCCATAGCTGAAAAGTTTGTATTTGAGTATAATTGCCCTCACCTGCCTGATCTGGTAAGGCTTTGCCTTGTTACCATTCGGCTGAATATTTACAATTTCCGAAATATTCTCTTTATAAAAAATTCTGTGACTGCCCGCACCCATCTTCTCGATGAAACCCATATTTAACAAAATCAGCCTCAATTCCTCAAAGCTAAAATTGTTATCAGATACACCTGACAGCAATTTCATAACCAGTTTTTCAAATTTACTCATTTAAATAGTGTGCTAATTTGCAGTTTTAAAAATCCACTTACACCCCGAACACCTTCTTCACATAAACCAAATCCTCCTTATGCGCTTGAACGCCGTCCATGGTCTTCGGCGAAGTCTTTTCGAGGCATTGTTCCAAAACCAAATGCGGCTTTACACCCAGGTTATCCAGCGCATGAGCCAGTCTGGGGTAATCGATATCTCCTTCTGTGAATGTTTCCTGCCAGATACCGCCTTTCGATTGCCGCAAATGCAGCTCGGCAATGCGTTTGCCATACAATTTTACGATATCAAACAATGCTACCTGCGAATTCCCCGAACCGCGGTAAACCCAATGGACATCGAGGCAGAGCGACACATTTTTCGGATCGGTAGCGAGTAGCATGTGATGAAACTCCCGCGCAGCCGCACGCAGTTCCACGTCGTGCGTGTGATACGCGAGGACCATTCCCCGTTTTTTAAGCTCCGCGCCAAGTTTATCGAGGTTTTGAGCCTGCCGTGTTAGTTGTTCATCGGATTTGTTCTTGTCGCTTCCCCACTGAAGAGGGCTGGGGTTGGTCACAATAATTTTAGTATCAACCGCTTTGAGTGCGTCGGCTATAGACAGCACGGATTCAATGGATTTGACTCCTTCCTCCGCTTCGTGCAATGCAGTATTGACGTAAACCGAAGGCATTGCCAATCTGTATTTTTTAAGCACCGGAAGTAGCTTCGATACCTCGCCTGCATTATTGAACGCGGGTTCATACGACTTCAAACCCGTGGAAGCAAACTCGCCCAGCGAGGCATCCGGATCCTTACCCCAATCCCTGCCGTCGCGGGCGTAGAAGGTTATCCAGGAATATTGATTGCAGGATAATGGAAATGGAGCAGCGTTCTGTTCGGCCCGAGCGGCTTCGGAAAGCACTGCCGCCCCGGCCGAAACAGCCAGGGTATTCAGAAATTGGCGGCGGTTTTGCGACATGGTTTGATGGGTTTGGATAGTGTTTGATGGTCGTCATGCATTAAAGTAGTACTGCGCGGTTTGCTACCCAGGTGTGCTGTCAGGGGTGGTCGGTTGTGGTTATGTATTGTCACGAATGGTCAGGGGTGGTCATGTGTAGTCAGGAGTTGTCGGGGATTGTCAGGAGTGGTCATGTATTGTGCGAGGTTGCGTGCTGTGAAAGTATCCGTACCTTTGCGGCATTAAAGGATAAATCCCTTTCCAGAATATGCACCATACGCTTCAACTGACCCTGGCGCCGGAGATCGCGCTGGACGACGACAATTTCCGTCGCTTTGTAATTCAGAAACTCCGCCTGCGCGAAAGCGACAACCCATTTATCCGCAAGACCCGCCAATCGATCGATGCCCGCAGCCGCCAAGTGAAAATCAATGTGCAGGCCGAAGTTTACGTCGGAGAAACGCCGCCCGCGCTCGCAGGCACACGCATTGTATACCCGAACGTGAGCAAGCGCCCGCAGGCGTTGATCGTCGGTTGCGGACCGGCGGGCATGTTTGCCGCATTGCGGCTGATCGAGCTGGGGATCAAACCGGTTTTGTTTGAAAGAGGTAAAGATGTGCGCACCAGGCGGCGTGATCTGGCCGCAATTAATAAGGATCACCACGTCAACCCGGAATCCAACTATTGCTTCGGAGAAGGCGGCGCCGGGACCTATTCGGACGGCAAATTGTACACCCGTTCCAACAAGCGGGGCGATATTCGCAGGGTACTCGAAATATTCGTCTCACACAGCGCCAGCGAACAAATTCTGATCGATACCCATCCCCATATTGGCACCAACAAACTGCCGGTAGTAGTTGCGGAAATGCGCGAAAGCATTCTCAAAGCCGGCGGAGAAATTCATTTTGATACCAAGGTCACCGACTTGATTGTCCGCGATAACCGGATTACCGGCGTGGTTACCAATGACAAAGACGAGCACACCGGCATCGGTGTGATACTCGCTACCGGGCATTCGGCGCGGGATATTTATGAACTGCTTCATGCTAAAAACATCCTGATCGAAAGCAAATCCTTCGCGATGGGTGTCCGGATCGAGCATCCGCAGAATACAATTGATAAAATACAATATCACTGCGAGGTGGATCGCGGGCCCTATTTGCCCGCTGCTTCGTATAGTCTGGTCACCCAAACCCGCTACAAAGGCGTGCAGCGAGGCGTTTTCTCGTTCTGCATGTGCCCGGGCGGCTTTATCGTGCCGGCAGCAACGGCTTCGGGGGAGGTGGTCGTCAACGGCATGTCGCCTTCTCGGCGCGATTCGCCCTATGCCAATTCGGGCATGGTGGTAACCATCGAAGAGGCTGATTTGGCCCCTTACAAGGAATTCGGTCCGATGGCCGGCTTGCAACTGCAACGCGAACTGGAACAGGCCGCTTGCAAACTCGCAGGAGCCACGCAAACAGCACCGGCGCAGCTGGCCGTGGATTTCGTCAAGGGCCGCACCTCTGCGCATTTGCGCGATACGTCT
This sequence comes from Dyadobacter sp., assembly GCA_035565435.1. Classification (GTDB taxonomy): domain Bacteria; phylum Bacteroidota; class Bacteroidia; order Cytophagales; family Spirosomataceae; genus Dyadobacter. The sequence goes on from DATMSL010000124.1 coordinate 6,898, forward strand.
TATCAGCCGGGTCTACAATCGGTTGACCTGTATGATGTACTTCCGGGCCACATTGCATTCCCGTTGCGCGATGCGTTGTCGGATTTTGGCCGCAAAATGCGCGGCTACCTCTCCGGCGACGCCCAACTGATCGGCGTCGAGAGCCGCACTTCCTCGCCCGTACGCATTCCCCGCGAGCGCGAGACCTGCGAGCACCCGGAAATCAAAGGTTTGTTCCCCTGCGGCGAAGGCGCCGGGTATGCAGGAGGTATCATGTCGGCCGCGATGGATGGAGAAAGATGTGCAGAGCAACTGGCGAAGTTGTATGCCGGAGTTCCGGCTTAAGCCATTTACAATCGGTATAAGTAATTGTTATATTTGTGTATATCAATTATAAACATTTATCACACACTAGTTATGCCTGAAATTTTCCGGATGTTCGGGATGAGTTTTTCTTTTACAGTCTTGAACATCTACCCATTCACGTCAGAAATGCCGATGGTACGGCCAAGTTTGAAGTAAATCCGGTAAGATTGGTGGAAAGTCATGGAATCAAACCGAAAGACCTGATGCTCGCCGAGGCGTTGGTTGAGCAGCATTCGGAACTGATCGTTAAAAATGGCACGAATTTCATGGTGAATGATTTTAAGATGAAAAAGGCAGAAGCTATGAAGATCAATAGAGTTTGGTTCGACGAAACCAACATATACCTGGTGCTCGACAGCGGTCACACCATCGGTAATCCGCTGGCTTGGTTCAAACGACTGAAAAACGCTACTTCAGAGCAACTGCTTCGATTTGAACTCGGCCCATTAGGCGACAGCATTCACTGGGAAGAATTGGACGAAGATCTGAGTCTCGAAAGCTTTTTTGACTTTAAAAGAGAGCTCAACTACGCAAAGATTTAGGTTTCCTACATTAACTTAGGCGTAATGTTCTGCCACCTAACTCTTCAACAACTCAGCCAACATGGCCGCACTGGAATCATTTTCCGCTTTTACCGAACAACTTGAGCATAAACTGAAATCCCCGCTCCCCGGCGAGACGGCCCACCGGGTAATGCAGGCTTCTTCCAGGCTCCGCCTGACTTTCAAGCCCAATCACCGCACGCGCCGGAGTGCCGTGCTGATCCTTTTTTATCCTTACCAGGACGAAATCTACTTTCCGTTGATCCTGCGCCCCGCTTACGACGGCGTCCACAGCGGGCAGGTTGCATTTCCCGGCGGGCGATACGAGCTGAGCGATGAAAGCCTGATTCGCACCGCTTTACGCGAGGCACAGGAAGAAATCGGGCTGCGATTGAATAATGTCAAAATATTGGGGGCATTAACGGAGCTCTTCATCCCTGCGAGCAATTTTCATGTGCTGCCTGTGGTAGCCGCTATGTCCTACCGTCCCGACTTCTATCCCGATCCGAGGGAGGTAGAGGATATTTTTGAGATCAAATTGGAAGAGATTTCTGATATTAATATTATCGGATCGAGCGATATTCAAGTGCGTGGAGAACAGGTACATGCACCGCATTACATGGTACAGGGCTATAAAATATGGGGGGCTACCGCAATGATGATCAGCGAACTGCTGGCGGTGCTGAATGCGCCGGACAACTGAGTTTTATCGCTTATTTTGCTATATTAGCAGTTAATTCAACCTGATCGTCCGGTAAACTTCACCCTGTTTCTTTCTTTTTGAATGAGCCAGTCCCCATGAAGACCGGGAAGCGAATGGCTGATCATTTTTTTCTGAATACTTAAAACCTGGTTCCTCCTGCATTTATGGACGAAAACGGAGCTGCGCCCGACGTAGAAGATAGCGGATTGCATGATAAACTGCCCATTTCGGGCTTATACGAAAACTGGTTTCTTGATTATGCCTCTTATGTAATTCTGGAACGTGCCGTTCCGGCGATCGAAGACGGACTGAAGCCCGTTCAGCGGCGCATTATGCATGCGCTAAATGAAATGGACGACGGCCGCTTCAACAAGGTAGCCAACGTAGTCGGCTCTTCCATGCAGTACCACCCGCATGGCGATGCGTCCATTTACGATGCGATCGTCAATATCGGCCAGAAAGAGCTGCTGTTCGATACACAGGGTAACTGGGGCGATATCCGTACAGGCGACGGTGCCGCAGCAGCACGTTACATCGAGGTGAGGCTGTCGCGGTTTGGGAAAGACGTTGTTTTCAACGACGACACCACCGAATGGCAGCTATCCTACGACGGCCGTAAACGCGAACCGATCACATTGCCGGTCAAATTCCCCCTGCTGCTCACGCTGGGTGTGGAGGGGATTGCAGTAGGTTTGTCGACCAAAATACTCCCGCACAACTTCTGCGAGCTTATCGAGGCGTCGATCACGATCCTGCAAGGGAAAGACGTTACGATTTATCCCGATTTTCTCACGGGCGGCCTGGTGGACGTCTCCAACTACAACGACGGCCAGCGGGGCGGCAAAGTACGGGTACGTGCCAAAATCGAGGAAGAGGATAAGAAAATGCTCGTCATCCGCGACATTCCTTTTGGTACCACCACTACTTCCCTGATCGAGTCGATTATCAAGGCCAACGACGCGGGTAAGATCAAAATCAAAAAAGTGGTGGATAATACCGCCGCCGATGTGGAAATCCAGGTGCATCTGGCGCCCGGCGTTTCGCCCGACATTACGATGGACGCCTTGTACGCATTCACGGAATGCGAGGTGTCCATTTCACCGAATGCGTGTATCATTATTGCTGAAAAACCGCATTTTGTCGGCGTAACCGACATTTTGAAATACAATACCCAGCAAACCGTCCACCTCTTGCAGCGGGAGCTGGAAATCAAGCGACTGGCTTTGCTGGAAAAGATCCTTTACGGCTCGCTCGAAAAGATATTCATCGAAAACCGCATTTACCGCGACATTGAGGAATGCGAAACTTTCGAGGCCGTGATCCGCACGATCGACAAAGGCCTGGAACCTTACAAACCGCAGTTCTACCGCGAAATCACTGACGATGATATTGTAGAACTGACCGAAATCCGCATTAAGCGTATCTCGAAATACGACAGTTTCAAGGCCGACGAACTGATGCGTAAATGGGAAGAAGACCTCGCCGAAACGGAGGACAACCTGGCGCACATTACGCGCTTTGCGATCGAATATTTCCGTGAGCTGTTGAAAAAATACGGTAAAGGAAGAGGCAGAAGGACCGAAATCCGCGCATTCAACCAAATCGCGGCCAATATCGTGGCGGCCAACAACCAGAAACTCTATGTTAACCGGACGGAAGGTTTCATTGGTTATGGTTTGAAAAAGGATGAATACGTGATGGACTGCTCGGATATCGACGACATCATCGTGTTCCGCGGCGACGGCCGGTGCGTGGTTACCAAAGTGCAGGATAAGGTGTTTGTCGGTAAAGACATTATCCATTGCGCCGTTTTCGTCAAAAACGATGAACGCAAGGTCTACAACCTGGTATATGTCGATGGAAAAACGGGCGTTTCCTACGCGAAGCGCTTCCAGGTGACAGCCGTCACGCGCGACCGCGAGTATGACCTTACTCAGGGAACGCCCAAATCGAAGATTACCTATTTCACGGCAAACGACAACGGCGAAGCGGAGATCATTACGGTTAACCTCCAAGCACAAAGCAAAGCGAAGGTCAAGCAGTTTGATTACAATTTTGCTGAGTTATTGATCAAAAACCGGAGTGCGATGGGTAACATCCTGACGAAATACCCTGTCCGGAAACTGACATTGAAATCGGCCGGCCGTTCTACGCTGGGCGGCGTGGATATGTGGTTCGACCCGATTATCGGCCGCCTCAACCGCGACGAGCGCGGCGAATACCTGGGCAACTTCGGCCCGAGCGACAATATCGTGGTCATTTACAAGGACGGCAGCTACGAGCTCACCAACTTCGATCTCACCAACCACTACGAGCCGCACGAAGTGTTGCTGGTCAAGAAATTCGATACAAAGCTACCTATTACCGCCATTTATTTTGATGGCGGCCAGAAACAGCATTTTATCAAAAGGTTCAACATCGAGACTTCTTCGCTCGACAAGAAATTCCTTTTCATCAGTGACGCCAAAAACAGCAAGCTGATCCTCGCCAGCACGGATATCCGTCCTCGGCTGGAAATCGTTTATCCTAAAACGGCACAGAAAGAGCAGACCGCCGAGGAATACCTGGTAGAAGACATGGTCGATATCCGAGGCTGGCGTGCGCAGGGTAACCGCATCCCGAACGACAAGTTCAAGGACATCCGCTGGCTCGAACCGCTCGCAGTGCCTGTGGAAGAACCCGCCGCTGACGAACCCGTGACCGACGAAGCAAGTGAAGAAGGCGACGAAACTCCCGACAACGTGGTGGCAGCCGATGTTGCGGCGACCGGCGATCCGGCGAATGCTTTGACCGAAAATTCTGTTAATCTGGAAGATGACGGAGATAGCGGGGAAGACACCGGCAGCGCAGGGGAAGAGGATAGCAGCGACGAGCCGAAAAGCGAAGCAAAGCCCAAAAAAGAAGGTAAAAAAGGATCCGACCCCAAAAGTCAGCTCGGGCTGTTTGAATAGACCTAACAAGCATTTCCGACCGCCAGCAACAAAAACACCCGTCGATCGCGTATATCAGCTATGAACGCCTATATACGCGATCCGGCAGAATTTCCAGGAATTCAACAGGCAACGCGTGCACAGGTGAAAAAATTGATCAAAATCATATTAGCCTTATTATTTGCCTGCATGGTTTTCATCTTGCTTTGTAATTTCTGGGTAGTTTACTGTACGCGCCAGTACTCCTATTTCTCGATCGAAAGCCTGCCGCCCAACGACGTGGCGCTGGTACTCGGTACCAGCAAAAAGTCGGAAAAAGGTACCGAAAACCTGTTTTTCAAATACCGGATGGAGGCCACTGCCCGACTTTTCAAGGAGGGTAAAATCAAATACATTATCCTTAGCGGTAATAATGATTCGCAATACTATAATGAACCGTTGGACATGCAGCGGGCGCTGCTGAACCTGGGCGTCCCGGAGAATGTGATGACGCTCGATTACGCCGGCTTCCGCACGTTCGACTCGATTGTGCGCTGCAAAGAGGTTTTCAATCAGGACAACTTCACGATCATTTCGCAGAACTTCCACAATGCCAGAGCATTATATATCGCTCACAATGAAGGCATAAATGCCATCTCATTCGCAGCACAGGATGTTCCCGACGGCTATTCGTTCCGCACGCTCCTGCGCGAGTACCTCGCCCGCCCGAAGGCGGTACTCGACGTTCACATCCTGCGCCCGGCAGCGGACGTGACTTCCAATATTGAAATTGGTAAAAATGAGCATGACGAATGAAGCTGCGACGGAACATTGCCGCTCTGCTTCTGTTCGTTGGCCTCATTGGTACAAAAGGCTTTTCGCAAACCAGTTATATCGTCAAAGGTCGCATTACCGACGCCACCACGGGCGATCCCATTCCTTTTGCCAACATCGGCATACGTGGGCAGCTCGGCGGCACGACTACCAATTTCGATGGTATTTATGAGCTCAAATTCAACCCACCGGCGGACTCGGTCACTGTAACGTACGTCGGTTACACGAGTCGGAGCAAGGCCATAGTACCCAATCAGAGTGAACAGGTCATCGACGTCCAGCTTTCGCCCGGCACAACGCAGCTTCGGGAGGTGAAAATCCTGGCGGGTGAAAATCCTGCCTATGCGGTAGTGCGCAGGATTGTGGCACGCAAGAAAGCCAATAATGCCGATGAGCTAACAGCGTATGAGTATGAGGCGTACAACAAAATCCAGATCGACATTGATAATCTTTCGAAAGGGTTCAGAGATCGGAAAGCGGTCAAGAAAATGACTCATGTGCTCGAAAAATTCGATGATGTAAAAGGCGAAAACGGTGAAACGATAATCCCGATCTTCATTTCCGAATCAGTTTCAGATGTTTTCTACCGACGCGCCCCGCAGAAGAAGAAGGAAGTCATTAACAAAACAAAGATCTCCGGCGTAGGCCTTACAGACGGCAGCGTGGTTTCGCAGTTGATCGGCTCTACATTCCAGCAATATAATTTTTACAACAACTGGCTGAATATCCTTCAAAAGGACTTCGTTTCACCGATTTCCGATAGCTGGAAGCTCTATTACGAGTATTATCTGGCCGATAGCGTGTATAACGGTACCGGTTACGATTACCACATTGATTTCGAGCCAAGGCAAAAGCAGGACCTTGCATTCACGGGAACAATGTGGGTCGACGGGCAGACATTTGCATTGACGCAAATTGACGTGAGCGTCGACAAGCAGGCGAACCTCAACTACATCGACCGCATTAAGATCCAGCAATCGTATGAGTTGTCGGACGATGAAAAGACCTGGCTTCCGCGGAAGACGCGCGTATTGATCGACGTCGACGAACCTACTCCTCAGGCCGCGGGAATGCTTTTGAAATTTTATTCAGCCCAATCCAAATACAAACTCAATGCGCCGCGCGAGTCCCGCTTTTACGACACCTCCATCGAACTGGCAGAAAACTACCGCGACCATGACTCCACTTTCTGGTCGAAAAGCCGCCCCGAAGATCTCAGCCCCACAGAAAAACTGACCTTCGAACTGATCGACTCGCTGAAAGCCCTGCCGGTAGTTAAAACCTACACCGAGCTGCTCAATATCTTTGTGAATGGCTACAAAAGGATCGATAAATGGAACATTGATCTTGGGCCTTATCTGTTTTTATATGCCAATAATAAAGTGGAAGGGCACCGGTTCCGCCTCGGCTTCCGGACCGATCCGGGTTTCAGCAAAAAGTGGATTTTCAGTGGTTATGGCGCATATGGCACCCGCGACCACGAGTTCAAATACGGAGGCGGGCTCGACTACATCATCAGCCGGAAACCCTGGACAATGGCCGGCATCTCCTATTCCAAAGACCTGGAAAGGCTGGGACTTTCTCCCGAGGCGATCGGCCCGAGCACCATTTTTAGCGCGTTATCGCGATTCGGGGCATTCCGGCGGCCTTATTGGCAACAGGAGATTTCGGCATATTTCAAAAGAGAGGTTGTGAAAGGCCTTACGGGCAGCGTGCAGCTGCGTCATCGCACCTTCGATCCACTGTTTGATTTCACCTACCGCACCAATCCGGCGGCAGGTGATAATTCCCCTGTGAAGAGCGCATTCGACATTACGGAAGTCAATTTCGAAGCACGGCTCGCGCAAAAAGAGACATTCCTGCTGAACGACAACGAGCGTATCAGCATGGGTAATGGCAATTCACCGGCATTTACGCTGCGCTACACCCATGGTTTCAAGCATTTGCTCGGCGGGGATTTCAACTACAACAAGTTTTCTTTCAACATCCGGCAGAGTTTTCGTGCAGGCGTGATTGGGCGCACCTATTATTATATTACGCTCGGCTATATCCCTTCGACCCTGCCCTACCCGCTGCTCTACACGCCGCTGGGCAACGAGTCATTCTTTTACGTGGAGAATGCATTTAACCTGATGCGCTATTTCGAGTTTATCAGCGACCGGTATTTCGCATTGCGCATGGAGCACAATTTTGAAGGATTTATACTAAACCGCATTCCCGCGATCCGGCGGCTGAAACTGCGGATGCTGGCTACGGGGAGATTGTTCTATGGAAACATCAGTGAGGCCAACGAGAAGCTTACCACTACTACCGACGAATCGGGCAAACAGGTGCTGGCATTCAGCCAACTGAATGCAAAGCCTTACATCGAACTCGGCTACGGAATCGATAACATTTTCCGCACGGGGCGTGTCGATTTTATTCACCGGCTCACCTACCTGGATAACCCGAATGTGACGCCGTTTGCGGTGAAGATTTCCTTCTGGTTCAAATTGTAGGGATTACTAAATGCTTTTGAGGTCTTTGGAAGCATAAGTCAAATGCACTTCCTGCCCGATTTCGAGGTCGGGTTTGTTCCGGTAAAAGGATAGTTGCTCCTTTCCCTTCACACAACGGATCTCCCAATGGTTGCCATGAAAACGCATAGCTTCCACCTTGCCTATCCAACGGCTCTTCTCCGGGTTACGCGTCGGTTTGATCTTTTCAGGCCGAATGTAGAACTGCTTTTTGTGTTTATCCCCGGCGATCCAGTTAATATCACCTGTCAGCTCGGCTACGTAGCTGTTCCGGGGGCTATTATACACTTCCTGCGGCGTCCCGATTTGAATAATCTGTCCGTCGCGCAGCACCGCAATCCTGTCCGACCAGGCCAATGCATCTGCGGCTTCGTGCGTGACGAATATGCAACTCATTTTCTGCTGCCTGCGCAGGCGTTCGATCGCGTCCGCGAGTACGCGACGGTTATGGTTGTCTAAATGCGCAAAAGGTTCGTCGAGCAGCAACACATCCGGCATTTCTGCAATCGCTTTGGCAATGGCCGTGCGCTGCTTTTCGCCGCCCGAAAGTAATTTGGCCTTTCGATCCTTGACGTTTTTCAATGCGGTCGTTTCCAGTAGCTCAGCCACTTTTTCAAGCCTGTAATCCGGCTCGTAAAAGCGAAGGGAATAGGCAATGTTCTCCTCGACCGTCTGGTTAGGAAACAACTCGAACTCCTGGTGAATGAGCCGTATCGCCTCGTGACCCGGCATGAGCTCGCTCGCCACGGGTTTCAACAATTGTCCCTTGAAAAAAACATCACCTTGCTCCGCATCCAGGAAACGCCCCAGAATACGCAGCAAGGTGCTTTTTCCCGACCCGCTTTCGCCCAGAATGCCGAGCCACTCGCCTGGTGCGAGGTCAATATCAACACCGGAAAGGACGGTGTCGGTACCAAATGTTTTGGTGATCTGCTGCGCGCGCAGGGTCGGTCGGGACTGTTTCATGCTCAGGCCCAGGTGATTTTGTCTTCGATGGTGCTGTTGCGGCGTACCGGCGTTTCAGGCGCATTGTGGTAGCCGAGGTAGTAAAGGCCGAGGCATTTCTGTCCTTCGGGCAGGCCGAGGTATTCGCCCAGCTCTTTCAATACCGCGGGGCTGCTCCAATACGAGCCGATGCCGTAAGCGGTAGCGGTAAGCCACATATTTTGCACGGCACAGGCCACCGCAGCGGTTTCTTCCCATTCGGGCAGGTCGTTCGGGTGGAGCTGTGCATTGATCGCGATCACGCAGGCCGATTTCAGAATCTTTTCGCCAGCAGCCTCGTAACGCGCCTGTGAGAAAGATTCCGCAGGCGTATTGTTGCGGTAACGCTCCATGAAAAAGCTGGCCAGATGCTGCAATTTCTCCTGTCCTCTGAACACGATGAAGCGCCACGGCTCAGTGCGCTTGTGGGTAGGCGCATAGTTGGCGTTTTCAAGAATATTCTCAATGATCTCCTGCGGAATTTCTTTCTGGATGTAGTTCGGTGGGAAAATAGCCCGGCGTGTGCGGATGATATGATTAATGGTTTCTACTGTCTGTTCCATTACTGATTGTTTTACTACTCGGATTTGGTCAAGAGGCAAAACTAACGATTATACCCAAAATTTACCCAGAACTCGTGCTACTTTGCCGTTAAACCATTATTTTCAGCCTCCTCTTTGGCAAAACCCGTAATTTGGCCGGCCAAAATCAACACCAATCAAACCTGAAATCGCATGCTTGTTACTACTACCCCGAATATCGAAGGTAAAAGAATCACTAAGTATATCGGACTGGTGAATGGTGAAGCCATTATCGGGGCCAACTTCTTCAAAGACTTCCTCGCAGGTGTACGCGACGTCGTAGGGGGACGCTCGGGCTCGTACGAGCAAGGGTTACGCGAGGCCAAAAGCATTGCCATCCGCGAAATGATGGAGCAGGCTCAGCGCCTGGGTGCCAATGCGGTCATCGGCGTGGATATCGACCTCGAAACGATTGGAAATGGCGGCTCAATGCTCATGGTGAGTGCCAACGGCACTGCGGTGTGCTACGAGTGATGGCTGAGGCCGCTTGCCGTGCATGGCAAGCGGCAAGCGGTTATTAAAATACGCCGCGGGCGATCTGCGACACGTTGTCGGATTTGCCCATCGTATAAAAGTGCAACACAGGCACGCCGTAAGCCAGCAGTTCCCTGCATTGCTGAATGCCCCATTCAATACCTACCTGGCGTACTTCCTTGTCGTTAGCGCATTTCTCCACTTCTTTTACCAGATCCTGCGGGAATTCCAGGTGGAAAATGTCCGCCAGAACGGTCAGCTGTTTCCGGGTCGATAGTGGTTTCAAACCCGGAATAATAGGAACGGTGATTCCTTCCGCCCGGCAGCGTTCTACGAAACTGAAATACTTCTGGTTATCGAAGAACATTTGCGTTACTATGTAGTTAGCGCCCAGCTCGATCTTCTTTTTCAAGGCCGCAAAATCCGAATCGAACGATGCAGCATCGAAATGCTTTTCGGGGTAGCCGGCGACACCAATACAGAAGTCGGTAGGCGACATTTCAGTCTCCGCGTGGAGCAGGATTCCCTTATTCATATTATCTACCTGTGTAACGAGCTCCGAAGCGTAGGTATGCCCGCCTGGTTTCGGCCGGAAAACACCTGCCGATTTCTCAGGGTCGCCGCGGAGCACCAGTACGTTATCGATGCCCAGGTAATGCAGGTCGATGAGCACGTCTTCGGTTTCATCTTTCGTGAAGCCCCCGCAGATCACGTGAGGCACGGCATCTACCTTGAAGCGTTCCATCAGGCGCGCACATATGCCGACGGTGCCGGGGCGTTTGCGAATGGGGATCCGTTCGATGCTGCCGTCCTGACCAACCCTGTCGATCAGCTCTTCGCGATGATACGTAACATCTACAAAAGGAGGATTGAACTCCATTAAAGGCTCAATAGAATTCAGCAGCTCATTGATATTCTGACCTTTCAGTGGGGGAATGATTTCGATAGAGAATAAGGTCTTTCCCTCCGCGCGGCGAATGTACTCGGTAACTTTGGTCATCTGGAAAATGATGTGGTGTGTTGTAAACGAGTACAAAGAAAACAAAAAAATGGCCTACCGCATTACAGTAGGCCATTCCACGTAAACCCTCCTCTATCAGTGTTCGTCAAAAATGTTAATTGGGTTGCTGACAGGGCGTCAGTCCCAAAGCAACAATTTGCTTGACTGAATACTAATAACTAAAATTCTGTGCCAAATTAGGAAAGAAAGCGTTTACGAGCAATTTATA
>DATMSL010000125.1:0-7209 GCA_035565435.1 Dyadobacter sp.
TTGTCTGAATTTTAACCCGGTCAACCGTAAAATTATGAAAAAACCTTTTCATCCATGGCATAGATTGCTACTCCATATCATGCGCCTGACTTTTTATCAGTTACTATTGATCAGCATTTGTTCGGTGGTGGCTGTGGCGAGCCATTCGCCGGCCCAGGAACTGCTGAACCGTGATGTGACATTGGACTTAAAAAATGTCACGCTCAATGAGGCCCTCACCCGGCTCGAACAGGGTACGAAGGTGAAGTTCGCATATAGCAGCGGTTTGGTGAACCTCCAAAAAACCGTGAGCGTCGACGCCCGGCAGGAAAAGCTATTTGCCGTGCTCGACCGTCTGCTGCTGCCGCTGGATATCAATTACCGGGTGCGCAACAACCAGATTTTGCTCTCCCGCGCGCCGAAGAAAACCAGTGGAATACCCGTGGTTAGCTCAACCGGAAATCTGGTCGCTGCTGCCGATCGCACAATCAAAGGCACCGTAACTTCGCCCGAAACCAATGAGCCGCTGCCCGGTGTGAGCATTATCCTGAAAGGTACCCAGCGCGGCACCACCACCGATGTTTCCGGCAAGTTCCAGCTCGATGTGCCGGACGACAATGCGACGCTGATCTTTTCATTTGTGGGCTACCTCTCACAGGAAGTGATCGTGGGGAACCGCACCGACCTCGCCGTTGCACTGCAGCTCGATACCAAAGCATTGGACGAGATTGTGGTGGTCGGCTACGGTACCCAGAAAAAATCAACGCTAACCGGTTCAATCGCCGCCGTAAAGGGCAGCGAGATCGCGGAGAACCCGGTGCCGAACGTTTCCGGCTCGATTGCCGGCCGCGTGGCGGGGGTAAGTATGCGCCCGAATGGCGGCCAGCCAGGCTCCGATTCCCCCGAAATTCACATCCGCGGCATTGGTACCACGGGGAATAACAAGCCGCTCGTGGTGGTGGATGGCGTCATTCGCGACAATATCAACCAGATAGACCCCAGCTCCATTGAAACCGTGACGGTACTGAAAGATGCCGCGGCGGTTGCTCCGTACGGCCTCGGCGGTGCGAACGGGGTATTGCTGATCACTACTAAAAAGGGCGCCACCGGCGCGCCTACATTGTCATTCGGCGCCTATTACGGCTCACAAACGCCGACTTATTATCCGAAAATGCTCAGCGCACAGGACTATATGCGGCTCAAGAACGAGGCTTATCTGAACGAGAATCCCACCGGCACGCAATTGCCATTTGCGACGGACCTGGTCGAAAATTACGTGAACCTGAACCGGGAAGACCCAGACAAATACCCGATCAGCAACACAAAAGACCTCGTGAATATGAATGCGCCGATGCAGAATTACACGCTGCAGCTGAGCGGAGGTTCGGAACGCATCAAGTACCAGACGGGTTTCGGTTTCCTGAAACAGAACGGAATGTTCGACCCCGTGAAGTACATGCGGTACAGCTATAATATGAACCTGACCGCCGAGGCGACCAAAACCACCACGGTTTCGCTTTCGCTGATCGGTTCGGTAGAGCGGGTATCGTCCGTGGATACGGCGGTTTCGGCAGGAAATTTGTTTCGTAACGGATTTAAATACATCCCGATACGCTCCCTTTATTATAGCAATGGTTTATGGGGGGAATTTGCAGGAAACTCGCCGGTAGGGGTTTTGAATGCAGGTTATACCAAAAATTCCAATAACACTTTGCTGACAACCATCGCTATCGAGCAAAAGTTGCCGTTCATCAAAGGGCTGAGCGTTAAAGGTACATTCAGCTATGACCCTGTTCAGCGTACAAAGAAGGGTTACCACAAGCCATTTTATTACTATACCCAGGATTTAACAACAACTCCTTACACCTACAAACGCGAGATTTCCACCGCGGAAGGGGGCGCGGCGGCGTTCTCCTGGTTGGCGCAGCAGTTTATCAAAACACAGACATTCACTTACCAGGGTTATCTCAATTATCACAACACATTCGGTAAGCACGACTTTACCGGGCTGATCGTGGCGGAGGCCCGCAACAATACCTACGAGCTGTTTTCCGCGCGTAGAAACAACTTTGCCGTGGATGTCGACGAGCTGAATATGGGTAGTTCCAACAAAAACGATTTCGATAATGGCGGTACTTCCTCGACAGGCAGTCAGATCGGCTACGTGTACCGCGTGGGTTATGCGTACGCGGGCAAGTACCTGCTCGAAGCCTCAGGGCGTTACGACGGCCACTACTACTTCGCGCCGGGCAAGCGATGGGGGTATTTTCCGGCATTCTCGGCAGGTTGGGTGATTTCCGAGGAGAATTTTCTTAAAAACGGCTTCAACTGGATCGATAACCTGAAAGTACGGGGGTCGTGGGGTAAATCGGGGAACCTGGCGGGTACGGCGTTTCAGTACCTTACCGGCTATAATCTGAATGGTAATGCCTACGCATTCGGCCCGGGTTCGATGGTACAGGGCGCGGTAGTGCCGAACGAGGCCAACAAGAACATTACCTGGGAGATTTCGACTAAAACCGATGTTGGTCTGGAAGCATCGCTATGGCGCGGTTTGCTGACGATCGAAGCCGATTATTTCCACGAAAAACGCACCGGAATGCTCCTGCCGCCGGCGGTGAGCGTGCCGGTGGAGTACGGCCTTGCATTAGCGGATGAAAACGGCGGTATTATGGAAAACAATGGTGTGGAACTGAGCCTCGGTACCAATTACCGCTTCCAGAACGACCTTCGCCTCGGCATCAACGGTAATGTGAGTTATGCCAAAAACAAGATGATCAAGGTTTTCGAAACGGCTGCCACACGAAACAACCCCAACCGCAGCCGCACCGGTCGCGCGCTGGGAACGCAGTTCGGCTATAAAACCGACGGGTTGTTTACCACCGATGATGACAAGAACGACGACGGCCTGATTAATGCGGCTGACGGTTACAATGTAACGCAATTCGGCGCATTGCGGCCGGGCGACATTCGCTATGTGGATGTGAGCGGTCCGCAGGGGGTACCGGACGGCAAAATCGATTCCAACGACGAGGTGGTGATCGGAAAGCCTGTATATCCGCTGCTTACCTACGGTCTGAATGCTACTGCCGACTGGAAAGGCTTCGACTTGAGCCTGTTCTTCCAGGGTTCGTCGCTCGCAAGCCTCGACATCCGTCAGTTCCAGACCATTCCATTCAATAATAATAACAGTAATTCGAGCTACGAGTATTACGACAACCGCTGGACCCCGCAGACGCAGGGTGCCCGCTACCCGCGTGCCACGCAAGCACCTTATGCGAACAATACGCAGCTGTCGGATTTCTGGATGACGAGCACGGCCCATTTGCGCCTGAAAAACGCGATCATCGGCTATACGCTGCCCAAGAGCCTCACGCGTGCTATCGGCATCCAGCACGTGCGGGTGTACGCGTCGGGACAAAACCTGCTAACGTTCAGCAAGTTGAAGTTTATGGATCCGGAAGTAGGCTACACCGACCGCGAAACAGCCTATCCGAACCAGAAAGTATACGTGTTTGGGCTTAATGTGACATTCTGATCTCGAAAACCTTGAACTAATGAAAAGAATAAGACATACCATGTTATTTGCAATGCTCGGCGTGAGCCTTTTCACGACATCATGCAATGAGGATTTTCTCGAAAACGACATCAAAAGCCGGCTGACCGACGACATGCAATGGGCCTCGGAAGGGAATGCCGACCTGTTTTTGAACGACATTTACGCCGCGCTCTCCAACAAATGGAACTCGCCCGATAACCTCGATAACTTCACCGACGACAACGACGCGGGCTTCTACTGGAAATCCTACTCCTGGCGGCAGGGGATCGTGGACCCGGCGGTGAACAACGGCACGCCGATGGACCATGCCAATGGCAATGCCACCGATTATGCGTCATGGGCGGCAGGGTTTCTGAAAATCCGTAAATGCAACCTGTTTATCCAGAAAGTGACCGAAAACTCAGCCAACTTCTCGGAGGCTTACCGCAAAAAACGCATCGACGAGGTGCGGTTCATGCGGGCCTATTATTACAGCGAGATGTTCATGCACCTGGGCGGTCTGCCGATCATCACGGACGTGCTCGATCGGAATACGATGGGAGAGGCCGAGCTTTACCGCTCGCGCGCCACATTCGAAGAGACATTTAATTTCATTACCAAAGAGTTGGGTGAAATTGTGGCCAATAAAGCATTACCTGTTAAATACAACAACGGCGATGCGGACGCTGGTCGCGCTACCCTCGGTGCAGCGTTGGCGCTCAAAGGCTGGCTGGAACTGTACGCGGCGAGCCCGGCATTCAATGCGGCTACACCCGCGGCCGGTGCCGACCCGAACAAGCTGGTAGGTTTCGGTAATTTTGACCCTAAACGCTGGGCCACTGCCGCGGCAACGAACAAGCAATTTATGGATACTTACGGTGGCACTTATGGGCTGTTCCCGGATATCAATGCGTTCTGGTGGGAGAAAAACGAGTACAACTCCGAGGTGATCTGGGACCGTCAGGTGGTAGCGGTGATCATGGGTTCGAATTACGAGCAGTATGGCGGCCCGGTGTGGATCGACGGCGTGTACTACACCTGGGGCAACTACTGCCCGACGCAGGAACTCGTCGACCAGTTTGCGATGGCCAACGGCAAGCCCATTTCCGACCCAACGTCCGGTTACGACCCGCAAAAGCCTTATGTAAACCGTGAAAAGCGCTTCTATGACTTCATCGTTTACGACGGCGCGCCTTACAAGCAGGACTGGATGGCCAAAACCGATACTATTTACACCCGCATCGACAAGGTAAGACCCTCGAAAAACCAGATCGACTTCGGTACTGATGACGTAGGTAACACGGGTTATTATTTTAAAAAGAAGATCAATCCATTGAAGCCGCGCGGGGGCGCTGCTAGCGGGCAGAATTATGTGTATTACCGTTACGCGGAGGTGTTGCTGAACTATGCAGAGGCTCAGAACGAAGCAGTTGGCCCGGATGCCTCGGTGTATTCGGCCATCAATGCGATCCGCAAGCGCTCCAATCTGCCGGAACTTCCGGCTGGCCTGACGAAGGAAACCATGCGCCAGGCGATCCGTCGCGAGCGTCGTGTAGAGTTGTGTTTTGAAGCCAAACGGTTCTACGACATCGTCCGCTGGGTCATTGCCGAGGACGTGATGAACAAGGACTTCCACGGAATGAAAATCACCAACACCTCACCGAACGATAACAAAGGCAAATGGGTGTATGAAGTGGTGGGTTTGAATCACCCGCATGTTTTCACCAAGAAAATGTACATGAACCCGGTGCCGCAACCGGTTGTGGATCAGAATAAAAAGATTATTCAGAATCCTGGTTATTAAACCCATAGTTCAGCCCTGACGGTATTAATCGTCAGGGCATTTTTTTGCTTTATAAAGTTAAAATGCTTGAAATCTGATCCTACATTTGATGCGAACATCTCATTGCTCCGATGCATATCAGTTTCATTAATCTCTTGTTGTCTTTAAATACAATCATTTTCCTTTCACTTTCCCTGCTGCACGTGTACTGGGCCGCAGGCGGGAAATGGGCAGCTACCCAGGTACTTCCGCAAATGGAGGGCGAGCGTAAAGTTTTCGTCCCGGGGGCGGGTATGACGCTCGTAGTAGCTGCCGGATTACTGTTTTTCAGTGCATTGAACGCTGTTAATCTGTATTACGATAGAAGTCAGCCGGTATTCAGATACGGCCTGCTAGCCGTTGGATTGATCTTCGCCGTCAGGGTCGTGGGCGATTTCAAGTACATCGGGGTTACCAAAAGCGTTCGAGACACAACATTCGCCCGCAATGATAACCGCATCTTTATTCCCCTTTGCCTGTATCTGGCACTCGCAAGCCTGCTGGCGTACTTCATTTGACGACCGTTCACTCGGGGATTTCAGAAAAAGCATTAGAGAACCGAAGAACCGGGCCTTTTAACAAGGTCCGGTCTCCGGACATGATTTCATTGTAGTTTGAGTAAAGAGAGGGGCGGCGAGTTCCTCTTTTTCTTTAACCTCAATATTTACGCTGTTTACGGTATTGCGCCACCTGCCTGGCTATCTTTCCGAACTGCCGCTCAACCCGCTTACGTTCAATCGAATCGGTTTGGTAATGCGCCTGCTCGCGGCTGATTTTCAGATAACTTTCGTACACCTCACGCGGAAGCGCGCCCTCGCGCACAGCCGCAACGACCGCGCACCCGGGCTCGTGCTCATGCGTGCAATCGTGGAACCGGCATTCGGCGGAAAACGTGGCCAGCAGCGGATGGTAATGCAGGCCATGGTCGTCGGCTTCCAGCGTAACGCCAAATTCCCGCATTCCCGGCGAGTCGATCAGCATCGCCCCGGACGGGAGCATTACCAGATTTCTCGAAACCGTTGTGTGCCTGCCTTTGTGGTTAAAGCTGCTCACAGCGCCTTCTTCCTGCAAATGGTAACCCAGTAATGCGTTGACGAGCGTGCTTTTCCCCACGCCGGACGAGCCGATAAGCACATAGGTCTGGCCGGGTAGCAAATGTTCACAGGCCCATTGTTGGAGTCCTTCCTGGCCCGTTGCACTGAGCAACAGCACCGGGCAATCGTAGCCCAGTGCCATCACTTCTTGCCGGTAATTTTCCGGATCGGCCACGAGGTCTCGTTTGTTCAGCAGCACCGCCGGGCGGATGTTGCATTGCATGATCTGTACGATATAGCGCTGTAAACGCATGGGATTGAAATCGCGGTCGAGGCCCTGCACGATGAACGCGGTGTCGATATTGGTCGCGATCACCTGTTTCTCGGTGGTCCGGCCGGGTAGTTTGCGGCTCAGTTCGTTCAGTCGCGGTAGTACGGAAATGATAATTCCCTCATTGTCATAGGATTTGAACGCGACCCAGTCGCCCACTTTGGGTAAATCCCAGTTGTCGGCGCTGTTCATGAGCGCGCCTGAAAGCATGGCGTCCGCTATGCCATAGGCCGTAATAAGCTTATGACGAAAGCCTTCGATGGCCGTAACGCGCCCCGCTTCGAGACCCTGTGCTTGGTAAGTATGGAAATGTTGTTCAAAATGGGTATTCCACCCGTATTGAATTAGAGATGTCATGATTGTAAAGTCTGAGCTATGGGCAACACATCGCCTGTCCGCGCATAGCATGGCGCGCATAGCGTGGAGAAAATTTAGAACAAAGCAGTAGGAAATCGCGGGTCCTGAAAAGAAGTTAATTCAGAAGACCAGCGTCAGGCTGCAATGT
>DATMSL010000126.1:0-4907 GCA_035565435.1 Dyadobacter sp.
CTCTTGCCTGCATAGCTTTCCGCGCATTGGTTTGCCGAAAATTGGCTAACCCCCGCAGCAGATCGGTTTCTTCCTCGCTTTCTGCCTTCGCTTCCAGCATTTCAGTGGTAATCTCGCCGCCCTGCGGTGTAAGCACACCGAATGCGTACCCGAGTTTCATGATCGGCTGGGTAAGCGGCTTGCATATTTTGATCAAAAACTGCGTGAGACCGGATATTTTAGGAATAAACTCCTGCGCTTTACGTGCACTGTTATACCGTACCATCGCATCGAGCCAAATCCAGATTACCAGGAACGCCAGTACCGCCCAACGCACCATTTCCACACTCCCCGCCTGCATATGCAGCCACGCCAAACGTGCTGCCAAAAGCAATGCAAACAGCGTCAAGCCGCGTTGCACCAGCGAAAGCGCAAGTTGCTGAACACGTGTAGGCAATTGATTATCGCCTTCCGCCTTGCGCTCCCAGGGGTTTTCCATCGCGCCGGAAGCGGCATAGGCCGCCCGAATTCCCGACAAAAACAGGGATATGGTCAGCAGAAAAATAACAAGAATGAAATCGTAGGGAGCCAGGAAATCAACGGGTATCAACACCCCTGCCAGAGTGGTTTGCGTACTTTTCTGGGGAAAATAAATCACCGTACGCGTTCGGGCAAGCGGGTCGTCACTGTCTTCTGTTTCTTTCACGAAATGTCAGAGAATGTTCAAAATAGGTATTCAATCAGATAAATGTAGCGAATCCCGCTTAATAACTGTATCTATTTCGGAATAAATACATTTTTAAGCGGGATTCGTCATTAGCTCGTCGAATGTATCAAAACGGCAGATCGTCGTCATCGTTATTGCCGGCCGCCATTGATGGCGGTATCGGATCCGACGGTCGTGGGGCATTGTTGCCGCGCGGCGCATTACCGGATTGCTGGTACCCGCCTTGCTGGCCACCCTGGTTATAATCACCGCCCTGTCCGCCGCTCGAAGGACCGCCCAGCAACGTCATGCTGTTCGCCCGGATCGTCACACCGGTACGCTGCTGTCCTTCCTTATCCGTCCATGTATCGGTGCGAATACGCCCTTCGATATACACCTGGTTTCCTTTTTTGAGGTATTTCTCGGCCACTTTCGCCAATCCCTCCCAAAGCTCAATGCGGTGCCATTCAGTATTATCGACGCGCTCGCCGTTTTTGTTCGTGTAGCTCTCAGTAGTCGCGATATTGAACTTCGCCACCGCTGATCCGCTTTCCAGGTATCGGACTTCCGGATCGCTTCCCAGATTACCGATCAGAATTACTTTATTAACGCTTCCTGCCATGATTTTATAATGCGGTTAATGTTTGTTGCAACTTTAAATATAGGCATATTTCGCTAGAAATGCCTGCTAAATATCCTGCTCCGTAATCTTGCCGGTAACCTTGTCTTTCAGGATCAGTTTGTTGCGCCCGTCGTGCGTTACTTCCTGCTTGATCAGGTAATGCGTTTCATTGTACGAAACATAGTTGGAAGGCTTCTCCACGCCCTCGAGGCCTCGCCACACGGGGAGCTCCACTTTTTCCCAAAGCTTCGATTTCGCCGATTTATAAGCCGCATCGATCACTGCATTCACAATGTAGCCATCATAAAACGTCTCCGCTGGTGCATTCCCTTTTTCAGCGGAATTGAACATATCCGTGAACATATGATTGTAACCCAGGTCGTTCACCTCGTCGCCCACCGGGAACAGCCAACCCGTATTGCTTTCAGCTTTTTCGGCGACATATTCTTCGCCGACACCATCCGGATTTTGCCCGGTCGTAAACATCTCAAATCCCGTTCTCAGGAAGTTATTAATCCAGATCGTCCCCTCGGTTCCCATTACTTCATCTCGCAAATCCATCCCGCCACGGAACGTCCAGCTCACTTCAAACTGCCCGATGGCGCCGTTTTCGTATTTAACCAATGCAATGGCATGGTCTTCCGCATCGATTGGCTTCACCTGTGTGTCGGCCCAGCACATCACCTCGACGGGTTTGATATCCTTGCCAATAAAATTCCGCGATATTTCAATGCAATGGCAGCCCAGATCCAAAATGCAGCCGCCGCCCGCCTGCTCGATATCCCAGAACCACTCGCTGTGCGGGCCTGGATGCGCCTCGCGCGACTTCGCCCAGATGATGCGCCCAAGCGAGCCATTCTTAACACTTTCGAGCGATTTCAGGAACTTGGGTGTGTAGCACAAATCTTCCAGGTAACCAGCAAAAATCCCAGCTTCTTCTACCGCTTTCAGCATACGTAATGCCTCTGTGCCATTACGGCCCAGCGGCTTGGTTGATACTACCGCCTTCTTATGCTTGGCGCAAAGCAATACAGCCTCTTCATGAACATTATTGGGCAATGCAATGCAAACCATATTCACATCGGGATGTGCGATCACCTCTTCCATATCCGACGACCAGAAGTCGCAGCCGTAATCGTCAGCAAACTTTTTGGCGCTTTCTTCCCGCCGCGCGTAAATGGCCACCACGCGGTCGCGGCTGCGCTGGCCGTGAATAGATTCCGCATAAAAACGTCCGATAAAGCCAGAACCAAGCATTGCGATCTTCTGCATATAAGCAATCAGTTTAAAGTTTTAGGAATAAGTCATTTATTGTCACTAATAGTCAGGAGTTGTCATGTATTGTCAGAAATCGTCAAGAGTAGTCATGTGTTGTCAGGAGATATTCGCCAAGATTGACCATACATGGCGACAAATAACAATACATGACAATTCCTGACCACACATGACTATTTATGAAGTTTTTACTTCACCTTCCCAGCCGGTCGATTTCAGCGCCGGATCGTCTTCTTTTTTGAGGAAATCCGCATTTTCGAAAGACTCCGCATTCCATTCGAGCAATGCACGATCCGGAACGATGGAAACTGGTACCCGCCACGACGTTGAAGTTTCAGCGTAGGCGATGTTCGATTGGGAATTATAGCAGGAAATCAGCGACCAGCGCGGATGATCCGAAAGGTTCGCTTCCGACCGGTGCATGAGGTTGCTATGGAAGAATAATGCATCACCAGGCTCCAATTCACAGTAAATCAGTTCCATGGTTTTCAATGCATGGTTTACCATTTCCATGTCGGCACCTACCTGCTCGCCGGCGAAGCCGTGATTCACCCGACCCATTTTATGCGAGCCTTTGATGACCTGCAAGCAACCATTTTCTTTATTAGCGGGAGTCAATGCGATCATCACACTCATCAGTTGGTCAGGGTAAATAAATTGATTTTTATACCAATAACCATAATCCTGGTGCCACTCCCATGCCCCGCCCACTTTGGGCTCTTTCTGCATAAGTTTGGTATGAAAATGGCAAACCTGGCTCTCTTCCTGCAAAAGTTGCCACACCGAATTGACCATTCGCTCACTGCGGATCAGGTAGCCAAACACGTCATCGCCCGGCGTAAACCACAACGATAACTTCGTTTTCTTCCCCGTCTGGTCATTCAGATCCATTGCGTTCTTCTGCATCACTGAGTTTTCCAACGCGGTATGATATAGTTTTTCCACCTCTTCCGTGGAAAACAGGCTTTTCACGACAATGTAGCCGTCGCGGTTATAATCGGCGATCTGGCTGGCATTCAAACTGAAACTTCCCATGACTACGCTCGGTTAAGTGTTTAGTACAAAAATATATCACTTAAAACATAATTCTATTTCCGCACAGCACTTCTACAAGCCCATTCCGACCAGTAATGATCAGGCGGTCAGAGGCAATTTTCTTCCCGCAAAACTGTGTCGATCAGGATCGGCTTTGGAAGCACTTCCACTTCTTCATGATTGTAAAAAGCCATTCCGTGGGGCAAATCTATCCTTTCGCTCTCCGGAATTTCGAGCCACCAGAACCGCACTTGCAGCCGCTGGTGCGTGAGGATGTGAGAATAAACTTTGGGTATTTCGGTCAGGCGACCCTTTTTCAGGAGGTTTTGGGAAATAGGGTCAGGTATGGTCAGGTGGTCAGGTGTTGTCGCCGGAGCTTTGGATTCGACGAGGTGGAAATCATAGAGACCTTTCCAGATATCGCGGCCGCGGCGCTCGTGCATAGCGAGCCTGTCCCCTTGTTTAATGATAAAATAGTTCAAAAAGCGGTGCTTGACAGTTAGCTTCTTTTTTTTGACAGGCAGCTGCCCCTGCATTTGATGCGCAAACGCGAAACAGCAGTCATTGAAAATACAGGCCGCGCAATTCGGCGATGCCGGTACGCATTGCAATGCCCCGAACTCGATCATCGCCTGATTATAGTTACCGGGATCCTCTTGGGAAATCACCTTTCTGCCCAACGCCCAAAACTCCTTTTTTCCCTCATTACTCAGCATATCCGACTGAATGCCGAAAATCCGGGACATTACCCGGTACACATTCCCATCGATCGCTGGTACCGCTCCGTCGAATGCAAAAGAAGCAATGGCCGCAGCGGTGTATTGCCCGAGCCCTTTCAGCTTCAAAAGCTTTTCAAATGTTTCGGGAAACTTTCCGTTGTAATCATTTACAACCTGCCTTGCCGTGAAATGCATGTTCCGGGCACGCGAGTAATAGCCTAATCCCTGCCATAACCGCAGCACGTCGCGCTCGTCGGCAGCGGCGAGGTCGAACACCGTAGGATATTGATCGGTAAAACGCTCATAGTAAGGTAACCCCTGGGCTACACGGGTCTGCTGGAGAATCACCTCCGATAACCAAATTTTATATGGATCTTTGGTTTCCCGCCAGGGTAAAGGGCGATGGTTTTCAAGATACCAGGATTTGAGTCTTCTGTTAAAGTCGTTCACCTCCAAATCGTCCGGTATCATATTATTTTCACTTATGTGCACTGTTTTTTAATGAATTATATAAAAAAGGGGAAGATCATCCTTTTAAGTTTTATTAAAATTACCGTACCTTTGTGTTCCC
>DATMSL010000127.1:0-3592 GCA_035565435.1 Dyadobacter sp.
CTGGATCTTAAGTTTCAGGATTCGCGGGTCGCTGCAATCTGGTTAGTATGTACTACAATTTCAAAAGCCCGTTCAGGTCTCTGAACGGGCTTTTTTACGCCATAATTACGGCTGAATTTGCGCTTGCTGCTACTGCGCGGCGGCAGGTTCGGTGTAAAAGAAGTCATCCATGATCACCAGATCGTCGTTGCCGTTGTAGCTGTACTGGCCTGAAATGCCTGCTGATCCGGTAGTGATTGTTACCCTGGTTATTCGGTTGTCGGGGAAAACCACGCCGAGAAACGAGAAGCCGTTGCCGTCCGTGCGGGTCGGGACGTTGAATTTGCCCAGGCTTTTGTCGCCTTCGAAATACTCGATGCTGGATACATTCGCGCGGTCCACGTCCGAGAATACCGCGCCAAACCCTCTTACGAATGCAGAATTGGAAGTGCCGGGAACACGAAAACTGATGTCCATTTTGTTGCTCCCGATGGCGGCAAACGTGCGGGCAACGCTGAACGATCTGAACTGCTCGCCACTGGCCGATACTACATCGCCAAAATCCTTGTCGCTCACCCGGAAGCCTTTGCCGGGGGTGGTGAACACGACACCGCGCTTCCGGCCTACCGCCACTGCGGGATCGGTGCTATTGAAAAAGTCGCCCGGAAATGCATCCGTGTTCGTCTGGTTGTCGGGTACGGCGTCCCAGTTGATCTCCCTGCGCCCGGTCGAATTGACGGTCGTATTGAGCGGATCGCCGAGCAGGGTGCGAAAGGCGGTAACTTGCGTGTTAATATCACCGCTGCCTTTGATTTCGGTAACGTTGGGCGCCGGCGTGGGGTTTGCGTCGTTTTTATCAGATTCGCAGGCACCCAGGGAGGCAATGCAAGCGATGAATGCAATATTGTTTACAATGGATTTGATGGAAGTTTTCATGACAAGATTCAGTTTTGTGTTATGTTAAAATGAGTTGCTTAAAGTGGAATCCACGATTGCTCGTAAAAGTTGGCCAATACCTGCGGTGCGCTGATCTCGCTTTGGGTTGAATTGGCAAATACCGCCAGCTGTACTTTTCCGAAATTGAAAATCATCGTTTCGCAGTTGTTGCCCTCGCCCTTCTTCCAGTAATAGTTGCCTTTGGTCCCTGCCAGCTTGCCATCGTAGCCCAGCAGGTTTTGCTTCATGGCGGTGGTGCCGTCCAGGCTGATGATCTTGAATTGTGACACGGCAGATTGAATTTTCGCAAATTGCGCCGCGCTGATGTACAGGCCGATCGCACCCGGATTCATATTGTTATCCGCTTTGGCAATCCCCGGCTCGTCGCCGATCCGCGACGGGTAACCCTTGGTGCTTTTGTCAGCGTCGAGATCTCCGGTGGAATCCTAGGCCTTCCAGGCTATCAGGTAGGGGTTCGAAAGCCCGGCGGGAATGAATACATTGAACCGCACAAATTCACGGAAATGCATGGCTGTGATTTTGAATAGCTCCCAGTCGGAGGGCTGGCTGTTCATATGGTTCAGCATCGTGGCATTACCCTGCTGTGCAAGCTTCTGGGCCACCACGTAGGGGAGGGCCAATGCCAGCAGGTCGTAATTGACGTGGTCGTCGTCGCGGATCATCTGGGAAAACTCGGTTTCCTGTATGGGACCTTCCACGGTTTGGCGCAGTGAGAGCAGGCCCTGGTTGTGGTTGATGAGCCCCGTTTTATGGGCCAGAAGCCGTTCGAAGGACAGCTGCTTGAACTGCGTGCTCGGCTTCCAGTGCGGCGGCAAAAATTGATACACTTTGGCCGTCAGCGGCACATTGTATTTTTCCAGCACTTTAATCACCGCTACCGCTGTCACGTACTGGGTTACCTGCATCGTTTCCTGCCTTACCAGGGCGCTGTGGCTTTGAAGCGGCACATCGAAGGGCTTCCTCGCCCAGCCGTCGCCGCCATTGGTGCTGAAATACTCCACGCCGTCGTTGTACAAGGCATAGCCGAATCCTGCGACTTTGGGTTCGAGGTACGACTCGATCAACTGGGAAAACTTTACCTGGTCAAATTTGGTTGGGACTCCCAGCTTGACCGAACGTACCGCGTCCGGTACTGGTGATTCGTTGAGGAATGCGTCCTCATTGCGGCAGGCCGAGGAAAAGAGCATCAGGCCAGACACCATAGCGGTGCCGACAATTTTTAACAAATTGGTTTTCATGGATACTATGGATATGGATATAGAAAAATGGAAATACAGTGTGTTGAGGTATTCAAAAGATCACAGCAGCGCCGAGGCCGGAACCATTGTTTTGCTGTTCAGATAGGCGCGCGCGGCTTCGGCGTCGTCGAGCCATGGGAACAGGCTTGGCGGGTGGTTGAAGCCGTTGACGAAGTCGGAGGCTACTTCCGGGTGGCGGGAAGCTGCTTGCAGAATGTCGACCACGTGCGGCGCAGGCGGCGCGAGAAAAATGTCGCAAAACCGGTTGACGCTCTGTGAATATTGCCAGAATGCGTCGAATGTGCGGTTCATCCACGCCACATCAAAAGGTGCATCGCCCCGGTCGATGATCGCTTGTGCATATACGTTTGCCATTTTGGATGCATTGTTCCCACCCTGGCCCACGATCGGGTCGTTCAGGATCACGGTATCACCAAGGCCAAGCACGGCCGCTGTCGAATTGAGCTGCACCACCGGCTTGCGTACCACCGGGGTAAATGACCCTTTCAAAAATGCATTATTGCCCACCACGGCGGCATTTTCGAATGCGGGGTAGCGCCATGGGAGTAATGTGCGCATCATTTCCTGCGCTTTGCTGAGAATCTGCGCGGCGGAATTTGCCTCGTCGAACACGTCCATCGGCCCGCCCGGAACGCTTTCTACCAGCAGAAATGCGCATTGAATGTCGTCTTTCTGATAAAATGGCGCGGTGATGATTTCGCCGGCGCTCATGACGGCATCGAGCGTGATGGAATCGAAGCGTGTTTTTTCGGTGTGTTCAAAATCATTGATGTGGATCTGTACCAGCTTCCGCGCCGGGGCCAGGTGCGTCGACCGTTCGTAGTCACGGGTGAAAAGCCTCGCCAGCGGCCCCTTGCCTGACGATACGATTACCAGGTCGAACTGCCCTGTGCATGCGAGCAGGTCAGACGGCGTGGTTTCGCTGACGATGAACCTGCCGCCCAGCCTTTCGAACAATTTGATCCATTGATAAAATTTCAACCGCTGGTCGATGCTCGCGCCGGGCTTGCTTGTGCGGGATTTGATACCAAATGCATAGTCGCCGGCAGGTGTCCCGAAATTGATGTGAAAGCCCGTCGAATGGAATGCCGTATCGCGCCACAAGTCCAGCCCCAGCTCCTTTTCGAGTTGCAGAGAATCGTTGAACAGGTAGGTGGCACCGGTTGGCGGGCCATTGAAAATCTCCTCTGCCGAACGCTCCGAAATGATGGTAACCTCGTACCCGCTTCTGACCAGTCTGATACCCAGGTGCAACCCCGATTGGCCGGCACCCATGATTGCTATCTTTCTCATTGATCCCCTATGTTTTGGTTTCTGATTGACGTCAGCAAAGGTATATCCTGCAAGAGGTGCCAAATGGTAAGCACTCCTAAAAAAGTATAAAAAATTATAAAAAT
>DATMSL010000128.1:0-4579 GCA_035565435.1 Dyadobacter sp.
TATTCGGTGAAAGTCCAGAAGAACAGTCCGCCGAATACGGTACCTACAAAATTGTACCAAAGCATTTCTCCTGGCCCCAATGCTTTCCAGGAAAAGTAGCTGATCACCGGTACGAAAATGAAAAGCGGCACTGAATAATGTACCTTCGAGAACGCCTCCAGAAAGTCACTTTTAAACATCCTGGAAGATTCCGTGGAATTGGAGACATAGTTTTTAGGCATGTCAGGATGGTTTTATTCGCTGAATAATGGTTTTACCGGTGGCAATCTCGATGCCTTTGAGTTCGATATAGAGCACGTTGGGCGACCAGAAAGTACCGCCGTCGATCCGGATGAATACCCTGCTCAGGATGCATTCCTTTTTATCGATGCTGGTATAAACATGGTATTCGTTCCGGGTATCTCTCCGCAGGTAAAGCGGCAGCTTGGAATACGCTACCGAACGGAGTTCGTAGGTAGCATTCCCGATCGCCTTTGAGTTGATACCATAGGCAAATTTCCGCTGCAAATAATTGAGCTCCTTGCGCATCCCGCCTTCCGGATAACGGATCCAGAACGTATTGACGGGGTTCTTTTCGCTGATTTTTCCTTGTTTGTCGACGTTAAGCTGGTAACAGATTGTATTCGTATTCGGATCGCGCTGAATGTAAAAAAGTAACCCGGGAACGTTGTTCGGCACCGGAAATTCGTCCGGATCCGTGGCCGTTGTACCGGCTTTTTTGTCTGACAATCCTCCTGCATACGAAACAAGCGTCAGGCTGAGCGCCATCAGAATGTTGAGTACGTATTTCATGACTTTAATTCAAAAAACTACATTCAAAAAATGGCTTGTGCGATGATTTCACGGTCGCATTCGCCGTATTGCAACACTTCCTGCACATCTTCCGCATTGCCGGAGAACGGCCCCGACGACTGGATTTTCAACGTCGCCATCGCCGCCCCGAATTCGCCTGCCTCCTGCACTCCTGCACCCTTCACGCGCTGGCTCAGGTAGCCGGCCATGTAGGTATCGCCGCACCCGGTCGCGTCTACGACGTCGGTCGGTTTGTAGGCAGGGATCTGGTAAAAATGGTTGTCTTTGTAAATCAATGACCCTTTACTGCCCAGGGTGATGATGACTTCTTTTACCCCCAGATTGGCGAGATATTTCGCACCTTCGATCACATCGCTCGTACCTGCGACCACTTCCATTTCAAACTCATTGGCTTTGAGCACGTGGATGTATGGCAGTGCTTCCTTCTTATCCTCCCAATCTTTATACAATACCTTCTGATCTTTCACATAGCGCAGATATCCCTGGATATCCAGCGAAACCTTACCCTTGCCGGCCAGCATTTTGATGAGGTCCACGGTAATGTCGTCCGAAAGCAATGGCCCCAAATGGAAGTACTTTGCTTCGATGGCCGGCATTTGTGTTACCGTAAATGGCGCTGCCTTGTGCAGCACATTCTGCTCGCGGTGGTCCTGATTGGCGCTGTAAATGTTTTCGAAATAAACGGTGTAGGGACTGTTCTGGGAAAATACTTCGATGTTCTCCTCCCGCAGGCCGGCCACGATATGAGCTTCCTTTTCGGCCAATGCCGTTACGAGCATATAGCGGACATCGAACTGCCGGAGCGCCTTCGAGAAATAGAACGAAGTGCCCCCGGGCATATACTTGACAGACTGGGCAGTAACTACTTTATCCAAAGTGATATGCCCGATGGTACAAATGTCGTACATGGTACTCTTCATTTTTAACCCCGGCATTTAAATGCCGGGCTGTGAACCCAGGCTATCAATGGTGTCAGCCACCTGGGCAAAATCTTTAATCTCGGCATCGGCGACCGACGCCTGCATTTTGGTATCTTCTTCAAATCCTGCCACATTCAGCCAGATCACCTTCGCGCCGGTTGCCTTCGCAGGCAGAATGTCTTTGGAATACGAATCGCCTACCGCCACGCATTCATGCGGAAGAAAGCCCTGCGCCTCCACGCCCAGCTGCCATATCGCAGGATCGGGCTTCCGGACGCCGACCACTGCCGATTCCACGACAGCCTGGAAATAATGCGCAATACCAAATTCCTTTAATACGCTATTCAGGTTACCGTAAAAGTTGGAAACCATCGCGAGAGGGTATTCGGCGGCCAGCTTTTCGAGAACGGGCGCTGCCTTTTCAACACTAGTGCGTGCGACGCGGTCACATTCGCGGGCGATGGCCTCGATGGCCTGGCTGTCCAGCTCATATCCGTTTTCTTTCAGATAGCCAAACTGCTGCTCTACTTTGAGAAACAGCACATCATAAAACACATGATGCGGCTGGATGATCGGATGGATAGCCAATGCCCTCTCGCCAAACTTGTAAGCACTCGCAAATGCGTCTTTGTCAACCTTTACATGATTATGCTGATACCCATCCCATAAAACATTGGCCCAATGCAAGCCATTTGTGTCGATTGTACCGCCATAATCAAATAATATTCCTTTAATCATTATTCTTTATCAGTTTCCAGGGATTGAAATCCCTGGCTATTAGATATTTCTATCCATTATTTTAATCAAAATTCCTATTAGCCAGCTTCATTTATAGCACTAGCTTTTTTGCTGATAGCTAGCTTCTGGTCAGTTGTCTAAAGACAACTGCAATAGATTGCCTGTGCATTTTAGCATAGAAGCCAATCCCCTTGCCCCGGACTTTAGCCCGGGGATCACTGGCTAGGCTGGCTAATTGGCACTGGTTCCAGTTTGGGCTTTCTGCTAATGAGAGCCAATCCTATGATAATCCAGACTATCTCCCTTATCCGCAATACAACCCCAATAAAAATCCCCTGCGCCGCGGGCAGTCCCACACTCCTTAATGCCAATGCGAGGCCGCCTTCTCTTGTACCGAGCTGCATCGGGAAGAAGAAGATCAGATTCGCGAACAGCGATGAGCCGGAGCTCACGATCAGCGATTGCGCCAATGTCATATCCATTCCAATGGCATGTGCCGTGAAATAGATTTCCAAACAGCCGATTACCCTTCCTGCAAATTCATAAAACAATGATGCGTAGAATGCGTTCCGGCGATCGGAGTACAGGACGCGGATTTGCTCGTCGACTTCGTAAAGTGTTTCGGCATTTTTGACGGCGAATTCCCGTGCTTTATGTTTGATAAAAGGCACTTTTTCCAGCAAGCGGAACGTGCTTACGGTAAACCCTTTTTTATATACATTAATAAACCAATATCCTAAAACCAGCCCTACCACCAGCAATATCCCGCAACCGGCCAGCATGATGTCGCTCAACGGAACGACCGCCACGATCAGCATAATGGAAGCCAGCCAGAACAGCACATGCGAAAACATATGCATCAGGCTGTACAGTAGCACCGAAGAAGTGGCTTTCTGAATGCCCAGCGTCGGTTTCAGCTCCATAATGCGGTACGGCTCGCCGCCTAATGCGACGAATGGGGTAATATAGTTGATCGCGTAGCCCGAGATCGTCAGCCGCAATACGGCCCAGAACGACATATTCGTCTCCGGCAGTTGCGGCTCGCGGATGATTGCGCGGAATGCGAGGGCATTCAGGATGTAGATCACCAGCCAACTGCCGATCACCGGCGCGAACCAGATGCCCGTCCTGTTGATGTTTTCCCAAATAACGAGCAACCCGGTGCCATAGATCATATAGCCCAGCGAAAAAATGCCGATTGCCATGAAAAGGGCCTTATACAACTTGCTACCCATTGTACTTACCGGAGGTTATCTCCTTGTAAAAATGTGAACTCACTTTTTCCTGCTTCACGATCATGTAAATCAGGATCGGGTTGAGCACGAAAATGTCGAAAAAGAAATAGATCCACGACTGATCCAGGAACAGCCAGAGGAACAAGAATATCACCCGGGTATTAAACTGGACGATATTGGTATATTTCATCAACGGCTTGTTCTGCGCACGGAAATCAGTAATGAGTTTCGCAGGCAGACCATTCTGGTATTTCTGCTTCACTACCGCCAACAGCTTTTGCAGCTTCGGCGAGAAGAATTCCTGCTCTTTGGTATAATTCAAATACAGCCGGGCCACGATTTTCATACCGAACTGCCGCGTCCAGCTCATTTCATCGTATTCCTTCTGCAAATCGCGGCTATTGTCGAGCTCGCTGCCGTTGGTGCCTTTGATGAAAAACAAATGCACGTTGCGGTAGTAGTCCGCCATGGCCGACTGGATCATGTGCGACACACCTGCCACCACGCCCGGTACCCATATCCATGCGCTCCAACCCTCCTCCATGCTCCGCAAACAGATCGCGATGTGAATCGCGATGAACCAGAAATCACCCGCTACCCCGTCCAGAATACGGCCGAAGCGGCTCTTGTCGTTCGTCATGCGCGCGAGCTGGCCATCGGCGCTGTCGAGCGAATTGGCGAACATGAGCGACAGCATCCCGACCACGTTGATCCACAACTGCTGCGGATAGAACAATATCCCTGCCGCCACGCCGAAGAAAATACTGATAATCGTCACCGGGTTTGGGCGCAGGCCTACTTTGGCGCAAAACAATGCGATTTGGTAGCCGATCGGCCGGTAAAACCAGATATCGATCTTTTCCTCGGTATCAT
>DATMSL010000129.1:0-2181 GCA_035565435.1 Dyadobacter sp.
GCCACGAGCACAACATGCCCGCAGAAATCGATCCTATTAGCTCACTCGCGTTTTCAATATCTGCCAACAAAGGGGTCTATGCTCTCCTACTTGGGTCCGGTGTTTCCCGATCGTCTAAAATTCCGACAGGCTGGGAAATTACACTAGACTTAGTACGGAAAGTCGCAGCTTTGCAGGGTGCCGAGTGCGAACCTGATCCGTCAGCATGGTATTTGGCTACATTCGGGAAGCAACCAGACTACTCTGAACTTCTTGATGTGTTGTGCAAGAGCGCCGCCGAACGCCAGCAGCTTGTTCGCGCATATCTGGAGCCGACCGATGACGAGCGCGCCGAAGGGGATAAGCAACCGACACAGGCTCATCGGGCGATCGCAAATCTTGTAAAAGCAGGCTTTGTCCGCGTAATTCTGACGACAAATTTCGACAAATTGACTGAACTGGCTTTGCATGATGTTGGCGTTGTTCCCACCGTATTGAGTTCTGTCGATCATATCGCTGGTGCCTTGCCGCTCGTCCACACTGCCTGCACAGTAATCAAGATTCACGGCGATTACCTTGACACACGCATCCGAAATACCGCCAGCGAGCTGGCGGAGTACCCAGATGAATTCAAGTGCTTGCTCGACCGTGTGTTTGATGAGTACGGCCTCATTATTTGTGGATGGTCAGCCGATTGGGACGATGCGTTACGCGCGGCGCTTATTCGCGCCCCCTATCGGAGGTTCTCGACGTACTGGGCGACTCGCGGTGATCCAGGCATGCAAGCGCAAGACCTGATCAAACGCCGAGGTGCGCACGTCGTTCCAATCGGCGGCGCGGACGCCTTTTTTTCAAAGCTAGGCGAATTAGTAACCATACTTGAATCATTTTCTCAGCCACATCCCTTGTCTACCGCTGCCGCCATCGCCAGCTTGAAAAGATACCTGTCTGAAGAGAAATATGCCATTCAGCTTGACGACCTTGTATCGGAAGAGACGAATCGAGTTCTCAATGTTGTACATGGTCAAAAATTCGACATGAGTTTGCGCGATCTGGATGGCAAATCGTTGGGTGATCGCGTTCATGCCTACGAAGCTGTTTCAACGACGCTGATTGAAATGGCAGCCGTTGCTGGATATTGGGCAAAACCCGAGCATTTGAAGCCCTGGTTGCGATCCGTGGCCAAGATTTCACAACGCAAGCATGAAAGTGGCTCAGTGGCGCTTGTCGAATTTCAACGATACCCAGCGTGCTTGGTCGCTTATGCTTTGGGTCTGGGCGCGGTTGCGTCGGGAAATCTTAGCGTTCTTCGCCAGCTGTTGTCCGTAAAGATTGTGAAGGAACATCGGAACGACGTGCTGGCTGTTGTGGCCCTCAATCCGGTTGCGATGTTCGAGCGTGGCACTGCGGGCGCAAAACTCCTCCCCGGCAAAGAGCGTCACTATCTGCCATTAAACTCGTGGCTTGAAGACTATTTTGCTCCGTTAGGCGACCGCCTTTTTCAGAGCGATCAGGAATATAGAAATGGCTTTGACAAGCTGGAATTTCTTTGGTCACTCGCGTATGCGCATTCGATACGTGCCGATGACGGTCATTTTTGGGTTCCGTTTGGCAATTTCATTTATCGCTCGAGTCGGTACAGCGAGCTCATGAAAGAAGTTCGTGATTCACTTTCGATAGCAGGGGAGAATTCTCCCTTCGTCACATCCTCAATCTTCGGAACAACGGTCCAACAGTGCGTAGAGATTCTAGATAAGATCGAACCATTGGCGGTTGAATGGAGCCGTCAGCGATGGTAGGCGCGCGCATTTTTCAACAGGAATGAATTGGTGCCGGTCAGGTGCTGGCCTGTGCGTCGATCTTTGAGCATGATCACTGGCATCGAAAAATTTTAGGTCGGGGTAGGTAGTTGACGCAACTGATTGGCTTGAGTGAAAAGCGCCGGTCTTTGTCTGGTCTTCCTGAAGAAAATGGGAGGCGTACATGGTGAAAAACGACGATATCAGAAATGCTTTTTACCTGATAGATCAGCCACGAGAATCGAACGACCGACCTGCATCAAGGATCGGCCAGTCTAAATTCGTAAAAAATGGTTGAGCGCGAGGAGGACGCTTACGGCGCGATTTTGCGCGTATATTTTTTGTTCGGCGTTGGTCTTGAAAATCCTTGTGTCGGTGGTTCGATTCCGCCCCGGGCCACCAA
>DATMSL010000130.1:0-12636 GCA_035565435.1 Dyadobacter sp.
GAGAGAAGAATCACACTTAAAATGGAGGATAGGAGTCTCAAAAGTGTACTCTTGTCTATCGAACGGAACTCAGAGGTGAAATTTATTTACAACCCGACCGAAATTCGATCATCGACGCGGGTTACGTTTCAGGCGTCGAACGAGCCGTTGGCGGAGGCGCTGCTGAGGCTGCTCCGGCCGCTCTCCATTCGCTATGAAGTGGCGGGAAAGCAGGTAATGCTTTTCAGGGCGGAAAAGAGCTCCTCGGTGCTATTGCCCGAGGCGGAACCGAAAGAGAATAAAGGCGAAGTATTGGCTTCGATCAAAGGAAAAGTGACTGACGAAAAGGGCGAGGGCCTGCCGGGTGTAAGTGTGGTGGTGAAAGGGACTTCGCGAGGCACCACCACCAATTCGGCAGGGCAGTATGAGCTGGAACTGGGGCAAGGAGAGAACACGCTCATTTTCTCTTTCGTAGGGTATTTGTCGCAGGAAATCCTGGTAGGTGCACGGTCGGAGCTGAATGTGGCCATGAAAGTGGATACCAAAGCGTTGGATGAAGTGGTGGTAGTCGGCTACGGGGAGATGAAGCGGGCCGATCTCACGACCGCCCAGACTTCTGTTCCTTCCAAAGACATTGCGCGCACCACCAACACGACGTTGGAGCAGGCGATCCAGGGACGCGCCGCGGGGGTGTACATTACCCAGAACTCCGGGCAGCCAGGCGGAGGTATTTCGGTGAATATCCGCGGGATTAATTCCATTAGCGGAAGTAATGAGCCTTTGTACGTGGTGGATGGTGTGCAAATCCAGGGACAATCGGTGTCATTCGGGGCGCAAAGCTCTTCCAATCCGTTGGCCGGCCTGAACCCGGCCGACATCGAATCGGTGGAGGTGCTGCAAGGGCCGTCCGCTACGGCTATTTACGGTTCCCGCGCCACGAACGGCGTCCTGCTGATCACGACCAAAAGAGGGAAGTCGGGCGATACGAAAATTGCATATGGCTATCAATTCAGCCTCCAAACTCCGCCAAAGCCTTTGAAAGTGATGGACTTGCAGCAGTACGCGCAAATGGTGGGCGAATACCACAAGCTGGCCGGTGGCGAAACACCGGAAGAATTCCTCGACCCTTCGCTGCTCGGGAAAGGTACCGACTGGCAAAAAGAGCTTTTCAAAAACGCGCCGATGCATAAACACCAGCTGAGTCTTAGCGGCGGTAACGATCGTACCACCTATTATTTATCCGGGGAATACCTGAAACAGGATGGCGTCGCATTGGGCTCCGGATTCAACCGGTATGCGTTCCGGCTCAATCTGGACAACAAGCCGCGCGAATGGGCGAGCATTGGGGCAAACCTCAGTTTTAACCAAACCAACGATAATCTTACCACAAGCCAGGAAAA
Source organism: Dyadobacter sp. (assembly GCA_035565435.1). Taxonomy (GTDB): domain Bacteria; phylum Bacteroidota; class Bacteroidia; order Cytophagales; family Spirosomataceae; genus Dyadobacter. The sequence continues at coordinate 1,380 of DATMSL010000130.1, forward strand.
CATTATCTCGAATGCATTGCAGCTCACGCCTCAGGTGCCCGTGAGGAATATCGACGGTAGCTGGGGCGGTGGCGACGATCACAACGGAGCGAATATTTTCGCGCCGGTCAATCCTATTGCTATTGCCAACCTGACGACCAACAAGCTGGTCAGAAGGCAATTCCTGGGTGGGCTCAATATCGGCGTGCGGATTGCCAAAGGCCTGCAATTCAGGACTTCGTTCAACACCAACCTGGGTTTTTCAAATTCATCCTACTACATCCCGACCTACAAAATCGGCTGGGCACAGAATGTAACAGCTTCCTACACCAACGGCTCAGGCGTGAATACCTACTGGAACTGGAACCAGCTTTTGGAATATAACAGGCAGTTTGGCAGGCACAATGTAAATGTGATGCTCAGCCACGAAGCGCAGGAATCGACCTGGAAGAACCTGGCGGGAGGACGTACGGGCTTCCTCACCAACGATATTCTCGACCTCGCGGCGGGCGATGCGCTTACGGCCAGCAATTCGGGCGGATCGGGCGAATGGGCGATGGAATCGTATCTCGGCAGGCTGAACTACAATTTCGCAGACCGCTACATTATTATGGGTACCATCCGGCGCGATGGTTCGGCCAATTTTGGTGCCGATAACAAATGGGGCTTCTTTCCGTCAGTATCAGCGGCCTGGCGCGTTTCGCAGGAGCCCTTCTTTCATGTACCGGCCATCAGCGAGCTGAAATTGCGCTTCGAAACGGGTGTTACCGGTAACCAGGGCAGCGGCGGCATTTATTCGCCTATGGGCACGGGTACAACGCCCACTACTACCGGGTTCCTGCCCACCAAATATGCCAACGATGGGCTGAGATGGGAAGAAACCAAGACAAACAACTTCGGTATCAACCTCGCGCTGTTTCAAAACCGCATTCAGTTCGAATTCGATTATTATATCAAAAATACGGACAACCTGCTGATGGAAAAGCCGTTGCCGTGGTATATGGGAACCAACGGTGTAGGCGCTGTGGGATCTCCGACGGTTAATATCGGTGCATTGCAGAACAAAGGCTGGGGATTTACGATCAATACGGTTAATGTCAACCGGAGCGGGTTCAAATGGGAATCGAATTTGAACATATCGGGCTTTAAAACGAAGATCAAGTCATTTTATTCCGATGCAGCGTTTGTGGACCGTACATCGTGGTGGCTGGCCGACTGGACGCAACGTTCGGAAGTGGGCAAAGCGCCTTGGCTCTTCAGGGGCTACATCGAGAAAGGGTTGTTTCAATCGGTGGAGGAGATCGAAAAGAGCGCATTACCTGTGGATAATAACGGCGTGAAACTGCCTATCAATGAAAACAATATCTGGGTAGGGGATGTGAAATTCAAAGATGTCAATGGCGACGGCATTATCAACGAGAACGACCAGACGGTGATCGGTAACCCGTGGCCCAAGCTGTTTGCGGGTTTTACCAATTCATTTTCCTATAAAGGTTTCGATCTGAGTATTTTGCTGACGAGCACCTACGGGAATGATGTGTACAACTTCCTGGGCAAGCTGAATACCAACGCGAGCAATATCAACCTGAGCCGCAACCTGCTCGTGCATGCGATGGATTATGCCAAACCGCTGAAAAACGCAGATGGCACAGTGACTCTCTCTAATCCGGGCACCGACGTGGCCCGCATTTCGAATGGCCCGAACGGCAATTTCGCACGGCATACCGACAAATGGGTGGAAGACGGGTCGTTTATCCGGCTGAAAAACATTTCGCTGACCTACAACCTGCCGGTGTCGCTGGTATCGCGCCAGAAAATAATCCGGGGCGCGAGGGTATCCGTAAGCGCCCAGAACGTAGCCACATTGACCGGCTATTCGGGTTTTGATCCCGAAGTAGGTGCATATGTATCGAGGGATGCCAGCGCTACGAACCAGGCCGTCGGTCTCGATTACGGCCGTTATCCGCTGACGCCCGTTTACACATTCAGTTTAGGATTGGATTTCTAAAACAGCCGAAAAATGAAATACCTGGAAAATATTTACACGAAGCTGATCGCCATACTTCCATTCGCATTGCTCGGGGCGTGTTCGGAAGACTTTCTTGAACGTCCGCCCAAGGACGCCATTGTGGATGCCGGCTTTTACCAGACCGACGACCAGGTGCTGGCGAGTACCGCATTGCTATATAGCAAGGTATGGTTCGATTACAATGATAAGGCATCGTATAATCTCGGCGATTTTCGGGCGGGTACGGCGTTTTCGGCATGGAACGACCGGGGAAATGTGCTTTTCAACACCACCGGGAATACGCCGGAGAATGGTTCGGCATGGCGGTCGTTCTTCATCGTGGTAGGGCAGTCGAATCTGGCTATTCAGAACATCCAGAAATATGCGGGAACGTCGGTATCTGCGGCTGTCAAAAAGCACGCTATTGCCGAAGCGCGGTTTATGCGGGCATTGGCCTACCGTTTCCTGGTGATGAACTGGGGCGCCGTACCAGTGATTGAGAACAATCTCACGCTGCTTTCGGATACGACCGTGCAGCGTAATACGCCCAAGAGTGTATGGAAATTCATTACCGGTGAAATGCGCCAGATTGCAGAGGACCTGCCCGAAAAGCCCCTGCGGGTCGGTAGGCTTACCAAATGGTCGGCGGAAGGGATGCTGGCCCGTTTTTACCTTACGCGTGCGGGCGTGGAAGCTGGCGCGTCGGGCCAGCGCAACCAGGTATTCCTGGACAGCGCGAAGTATTATGCCGAACGCGTGATAACCCTCAGCGGGGCATCGCTGCTGCCGAAGTACGAAAACCTGTTCCGGTATCCTTATGATAACAATGCGGAATCACTGTTCTCGCTGCAATGGGTGTATTCGCCTGGCGCATGGGGTACGCAGAACTCCACCCCGGCTTATCTGGCGTATGGCCCCGATATTGCTAATGGCGATGGCTGGGGAGGCGATAAAGGCGCCACCTGGTGGGTTATGCAGCAGTACGAGGGTATAAAAACGGTTTCGGAAACGGTGATGCAAGGCCGTACAGTCGACCAGCGGCTGAAAGCCACCTTTATGCTACCCGGCGCGAGCTATCCCGAGATTACCCAAACGATACCGGGCGGAAGCCAGAAACTGGTGTTCCCGTTCACCGGGACGGATGTCAATTTTATTGCTATCAAAAAATACATTACCGGCAAAGCCATTGATGTGGGCGGGCAGGCCGCGCAGCAAAACTACGGGCACGACACGTACATGATGCGCCTGGCGGAAATGTATCTGGTTTACGCAGAAGCGGTGCTGGGCAACAATGCTTCGACAAGCGACGCGAAAGCCCTGCAATATTTCAATCACGTGCATACCCGCGCCGGACTCTCGCCGGTTACCGGGACGCTTACATTTGAACAGATCTTTAAAGAGCGGATCGTCGAGTTTGCCATGGAGGGAATGGCGTGGTACGACCTTGTGAGCCTGCATTATTACAACCCCGCCAAGGCATATGCGATCCTGAATGCGCAGGACCGGGGATTTTTCTTTACCAAACCTGACCGCTTCCCCGATCCGACTTCCTGGACTTTCACGAAAACGGCCTGGGCCACCGCCGAGCGGAAAATAGATGCGAACAGCGGCAATTTCCTGTTGCCGATCCCATCGGCAGAGCTCAGCCAGGCGCCCAATCTTCAAAAACCGGCGGTCGATTATCAACGTAAATGATTTTGTCAGGCATTTTTATGAATAAACTATTTAACCTTAGAAACCTGGCGCTGATAGTCGCATTGGCGCTGATTGCTGCATTCGGCATTTCCTGCCAGAAGGACGATCTGCCGAATAACGGGGAGCCTGTGATCAATTTCATCCGCGTGACCGACCCGGAAGATGCCGATTCGCTGCTTACCGGGGCGGGGCAAGGTAATCTGATCGCTATTGTGGGAGAAAATTTGCAGGATGCGAAGGAAATCTGGTTTAACGACCAGCGCGCGAGCCTTACGCCCGCGTACATCACAAGCACGACGATCCTGGTGTCGGTGCCGACGCAGATCCCGGAAGAGATCAGTAACAAAATGCGGATCATCTTCTCCAATGGCAAAATCCTGGAACATAACTTTGAAGTGAAGATCAGCGAGCCGCTCATATCGGCGATGCTGAGCGAATATGTACCAGCCGGGGGCGTGGCGACGATCCACGGTGATTTCTTCTATCAACCGCTTACGGTAACATTCGCCGGTGGGAAGCAGGGCACGCTGGTCAATGTGAAGGATCAGGAGATACAGGTCACTGTGCCGGAGGGAGCACAGCCGGGACCTGTGACGATTAAAACCAAGTTCGGCGAAACGAAGTCCGACCTCTGGTTCCGCGATAATCGCAACATTTTCCTGAGCAGCGATCCGTTTACCGGTTGGTGGAATCCGGCATTTGTTGTCTCGAAGCCCGGCGCAGGAGATCCGCCGTCGATTAATGGGAATTACATTCGTGTCAAAAAGGCGATAGGCGGCTGGCAATGGACCGAGGTGGCCGGTGGCCCGCCCGATGCAATGGGGGCTATCAGCAAGAACATCCCTGACTCGGCTATCCTGAAGCCCGCCAATTATTTCCTGAAATTTGAAGTCAACACCATTAAGCCTTACAACAATAACGTATTGAAAATTACGGCGGGGCTGGCGAGCGGCTTCAACGATAGCCAATATACCTGGCTGCCGCCTTACGATACCAAAGGACAATGGCAAACGGTGGTGATACCATTCGACGAGATCGCTGCGAGCTATGAAAGCGCAGGCTCAAAACTCGCGGTCAGCGCCAAAGGCTATTACACGCGCCTGCTCTTCCACGGAGGCGGTGACCTCGATTGCGATATGGCGTTTGACAATTTCAGGATTGTGCCGAAGGGGAATGAGTGAATTTTGAATGAGTGAATTAGTGAATGAGTGAATTAGTGAATGAGCCAATGAGTCAATGAGTGAATGAGTGAATTTTGGGGATTAGGGACAATCGCATTAACTGTGTAAACTTTCAATCTAAGTCCTGTCTTAGTATTTAGAGTAGGTGTTTATCAGTTAATTGATCGCTCATTGACTCATTCACTCATTCACTAATTGACTCATTCACTAATTGACTCATTCACTCATTGACTCATTGACTCATTCACTCATTGACTCATTCACTCATTCACTCATTCACTATTGACTCATTCACTCATTCAATCATTCAATCATTCGTATCTTGCGTTTCAAGCAAAACCTGAACCCATGAAACGCAGAAAAGTTATTCAAAGCCTTACCGCATTGCCATTAATCGGCTCGCTTCCGATTTCCGGGGCGCGGGCTGGGCATGTTTCCCGGAAGAAAAAGCGGGATGTTATTGCCGAGCTCGGCATCCGCTCATTCATCAATGCGGCCGGAACGCTTACCTATATGTCGGGGTGCATTATGCACGATGAAGTCGTGGAAACGATCGAAAACACCTCCCGGTATTTTTGTATGATTGATGAAGTGCAGGATAAGGTAGGGGAGAAGATCGCCAAATTGGTACATTCAGAAGCGGCAATGGTGACGTGCGGTGCTTTTTCGGCTATGACACTCGGCCTCGCGGGCGTGCTTACGGGCCTGGATGTACGCAAGGTGGAACAGTTGCCGCATCTGGAAGGAACCGGAATGAAGTCGGAAGTGATTTGCCAGAAATCCCACAACGAGCGATATAACCATGCTTTTCTGAATACGGGTTGTACCGTGGTGGAGGTGGAGACGATCGAGGACGTGGAAAAGGCAATCAATGAGAAAACAGCATTGCTGCATTTCCTGAACATTACCACTCATGCAGGGCAGATCAAACAGGAGGAGTGGATCGCATTGGGCAAAAAGCACAATATTCCTACGTCGATTGACATTGCCGCCGATGTGCCGCCGGTTTCCAATCTCTGGAAGTTCAACGACATGGGCTTCGATATGGTTTTCATTTCCGGAGGCAAAGCCATGCGTGGCCCGCAAAGCGCGGGGATATTAATGGGGCGCAAGGACATCGTCGCGGCGGCCCGCCTTAATGCGCCTCCCCGCGGGTTCACAATCGCACGAGGGCACAAGGTTAATAAGGAAGAAATACTGGGCATGTACGTAGCACTCGAAAAATTCGTTTCCGGCGATCACGACCGCGAATGGAAGGATTGGGAAGCACAAATTGCGCGCATCGAAAATGCAGTGAAGGACCTGCCCGGCATTACCACCAAAGTGACGATCCCCGAACTGGGAAATATTACGCCGACGCTGACAGTCAGCTGGGACGATAGCATTGTAAAACTGACGGGCCGTGAGCTGCGTGATAAGCTGCGGTTTGGCTCGCCGTCCATAGAAGCGGGTTTCTCCGGATTGCCATTGTATTACTACCAGGCCGGCTCCGATTCCGTCGACCCTGCTACGGAAGATACGCTGAAAGGCGCCAACCTTATCCGCATTACAGCCTGGATGTTACAGCCCGGCGAAGATAAGGTGGTGGCGCGGAGGTTACGGGAGGAGTTGATGGGGTAATGGCCCTAAGCCTGCGGCTTACTCCCTCAGGGCGTTGACTCTTTGATAAAGCTCGATGACCGTATCCACGCCCAGCTTTTCGAAGATCCGCAGCTTGTAGGTACTCACCGAACTGCCGGTGATTTTCAGCAATGTGGCGATTTCCTTCGTCCACTTACCTTGCAGCAGCAGGTCCATTACTTCGATTTCGCGTTGAGAAAGTGCGGCAAGCGGATTGCTTTGCCGCATTTCCGGCGTTACATTACCGCGAAGAAGGAGCTGCTGCACCATTTCGCTTACGTACCGGCCATTCGTAAGCACAGCCACAATGGCGGTTCGGATTTCCTGCGTGGAGGCGTTTTTAGAAAGAAAACCATTTGCCCCGGCTTTGAGATAATGCATGGCATACAACTCCTCGTCGATGGCTGAGAATACCATGATGGTGACTTCGGGTTGGAGCCGGCGGATCTTCGCGATCATCTGAAATCCCTCACCGTCGGGGATATTAATGTCGAGAAGGATCAAATCAAGCCTCTGTGTGGAGGCGATGTGCAGGGCGTCCGGGAAATTGTCGGTTTCCCAGGAAGTTACGGCTGGGAGCACGTCACGTATAATGAAAAGGGTTGCAAACCTTACGATGGAATGGTTTTCAATAAGCAGTATGTGTTTCATTTACGAAACGGGTCATAAAGGGTTTCCCAACGGGATCCGAATGCCGTTCCCATGCGGTAAATTTAAGTGGCCGATTTGTTTGCTTTTGTAGCGTTGAAACAAATGGAGAATAGAATTTTTTCTGTCGGTATTTAAGAAAAGCTACACGTAATTCTTTGTTAATCAATTAATTGTATATAAAAATAGAAATAATTTCAATACTTCACCTAATTGTTTTAATTCAATTAGGGTTACTTGTGTAGTAGTTTTAATACTACGCTTGTTTGCAAAATTTCTGCATTTATATTTGCTCAATATATTTTTTACGAAGTAGTTCGTTGGGGGTAAAATCCGCAACCCCGCCGGCTATGCAGACAATGTTTCCTTTTTCGGTTCTCAGTGAATAGGCTAGTTGTTCCTCTGACTCTCATTTGCGTATTCTTCTGTTTGGAAAATGCCTTTTCCCAGAAGGGGTATACTCTCAGGCATTTTACGGATGATAACGGCATGCCGCAGAATAGCGTCAGAAGTCTTGCGGCCGACGCGGAGGGTTTTGTCTGGATTGCCACCGAGAATGGCCTGGCACGTTTTGATGGCCAGCGGTTCAGCGTGTTTGATAAATCATTTGTGGGGACTACCAGCAATCGCTTTTACATGATGTCGCCATCGATGAACCCCAGGGGAACCAGGCGACCCGGGCAACTGAAGCCCGGACGCGAAATTTATGCAGCAGCGGACTACAATCAGTTTGTGAAGATCGAGCACGGCATCGCGAAAGTCGATTCACTTTATTATCAAAACAAAATCCTGACGCTTCCGCATTTCGATAACGGAAATCCACAAACGCTTATTTCGGTGGGTATCCCAACCTATCTCCGCGATATCGCGCGCCCGGACTACTATATCATTCCCGATAGCTACGGAGAGGGCAAGTATTATGTGATCGACAGCGCTTCGGTACAGCTGTACCACGGTGGCCGCAAATTATATCAAACGGCATTTGCACCGGACACGTTGCCGTTGTGGTGGAATTACTTTATACTGGGAGATAAATTGTATTATTCCGGCGAGAGCGGCAAAGTGCTCGGGATCAATGCTCAAGGTGTGCGGCCGGTGCGTATTGGCGGTGATATGTTTCGTGATAATTCATACGATGGTGAATTTGGAGGAATGAAGGTTTTTTGGAATATTACTTCCGATCAACTCTTTTTCTATCATCGTAAAAAGTTGTACATGGTCACCGAAGAGCGGAAGCGCGGGCTTACGACACGGCTGGTGCTGGAAGGCTACGATCTCGACGAACAGGTGATCCAGTCGGTGTACCGCGATCCTGCCACGGAAACAATATTTCTCGGTAGCCCGTCCAAAGGTTTGTTTGTCCTGACGAAGCAGACATTCGAGGCACTAACATCCCCTGAGCCCGATATTGCGAACGTTTATTACGCAACGGTACCCAAAGGTGACCGGAGCGTACTCACACCGATGGGCATCGTGCTGAGCAAAGATCCGGTTACAGGCCGGGTTACGAGCGGGAAAGTGCCGGTTCTGGAAGCCTTGTATACGGGCGACAAACGAAGCTTGTTTTATGACAAGGATGGTTTGCTCTGGGTTAAGATGGGCGATTTCCTTCATCAAGTTGATTTGGAGGCCAATCGCGTGTTGCGGAAGTTTAATTTCCACACCGAAATCAAGCATATTTATCCTGATCAGGACGGGAAAGTATGGATCGCAACGGGTACGAAGGGAATTTACACGCTGGATCCTTCCGAAAAGGACCCGCAGCCTAAGTTGATCAGAGATGGTATTAAAGGAACCTATCTGCTGACGTTCGCTGACGATATGCTCGTGGCCACTACCAGCGGGTTGTATGCGTTCAACCGGCATTCGGGAGAGGCGAATCTGATCAAAAGTACGGACGGGATTTACATCAAGAGCCTTTACATAGATAATGCTGACCGGATCTGGTTGACCGCCAACGGAGAAGGTTTGCTGCTGTACGAAAAGAATAAACTGACCCGCTTCCCACTCGACCGGAACCGGTATCTCGGCAGCCCGCATTGCATTATTGACGACGGACATGGGTTTTTCTGGATACCCACGGATAAAGGATTGTTCCAAATAGCCGTTAAAGACCTGCTCGACTACGGGCGGGCGCCATTCGACCTGTTTTACCTGTACCACGCCAAAGAGGAGGGGTTTCTGACCAATGAATTTAATGGCGGATGCCAGCCTTGCGCCTCAATGCTGAAAGACGGTACTATTTCGCTGCCGTCGCTCAATGGGTTGATCTGGTTCCGCCCGGATAAAGTGATCAGAAAAGTACCGTCGGCTGGTATCGTGCTGGACCGCATCCTGGTGAACAGGCAATGGCTTACAGGCCTGGGAGATACACTGATTTTGCCAGCTAACCCGGTGCAGGCCCGGTTTTTCTTCTCCACACCCTATTATGGCGACGCCTATAATCTGAACTTGTCCTACGCGCTCCTGGACGAAGGCAAGCCGGTGAAGGCTTCCGATTGGATTCCAATCCAGACCAACGATTTTAGCATTGTATTTTCTAACCTGGGGTACGGCAGACACACGCTGCTGGTACGTAAAGTGAATGGTTTCGGAAGGGATAATCACACGATCCGGACGATCTGCGTGATCGTACCGCCGCTCTGGTACCAAACCTGGTGGGCAAAAATATTATTCGCCCTGGCGGTAGCGGGCGGTTTTTACCTTTATAACAGCTTCCGCCTGCGTAAAATATCGAAAGAAAAGGAGCGGTTGGAAGAAATCGTTGCGAAACGTACTGAAAGCCTCCACCTCGCGCTGCGTGATGTGGAAGAGTCGAAGAATGAAATGAGCAGGCAATTGCACATGTTGTCGAGGTTGCTAGCCTCCATGACACACGATATTCAATCACCGCTAAACTACATTATGATTACCTCGGGTTCGATCCCGGCGATGATCGACAAAGGGGAATTGGGAGTAGTGTCGGAAATCGGGGAGGTGATTTCAAACTCTTCACGCCGCATGAGCGACCTGCTGCGCGGTTTGCTAGATTACATCAAAGTCCATGTCTACGGCAACAGTATCCAATTCGAAAATGTCGCGCTCAGGCAGTTGGTTGAAAATAAATATGAGCTGTTTAAAACTGCCAGCGAACAAAAAGGCAATGCATTTGAAAACGAAGTCCCTGCGGACCTTACGGTCCCTTCGGACGCCCAGATGCTGGCTATTATGGTTCATAATCTGCTCGACAACGCCGTTAAGTTTACGCATAAGGGCACGATCAGGGTAACGGTAGCCAGAGATACAGGCTCCGGCGTAGTAATGCACATTTCCAACCCGGGAGCTGGTATTCCGCTTTATGTGATCGACATCATCAACACCCCAGACCGTGGAGATACCGACGAAGAAATGCGGCCGCTCGGAAGGAAAACGGGTCTTGGCTTACTGATTGTTAAGGAGGTCGCCGCACTGATCGACGTAAAGCTGCACGTCACCAGCGAAGCACAACAAACGTGCTTTACCCTGCAATTCAATGCGCCTAGAACTGTTTGAGCAGCGAAACCTTTTTGGAAAGCTCAATGGAGTCGACCACATCCAACTTATTGAAAATGCGACGTTTGTAAGTGCTTACCGTATTTTCTTTCACATTCATGATCGCCGCGATTTCCTTGGTCCATTTGCCTTCTGTCAGTAGCTGCATCACGCGCATTTCGTTAGGAGACAGGCTGGTAATAGGGTTCATTACCTTGCCAAAATTGTTGTCTTTGATTGTATTGAGCAGGATTTGTTGTACCTGGTAGCTCACATATTTGCCTTTGCTCATCACGGCTTTCAGCGCCGTCTTGAACTCGTCGTGCGAGGCTTGTTTAGAAAGAAACCCGTTCGCGCCTGCCTTGATGTAGGGCAATGCGTACACCTGCTCATCGTAGCCCGAGTGTATCAAAATAATGATGTCCGGCTGTTTGCTCCGGATCATATTCATCATTTTGATATTCTCGCCGCCTGGAATGTCGATGTCGAGAATAAGGAGATCAAACCGCTCCTGATCCAGCAAAATGAGACCTTCCGGAAACGTATCACATTGGCTAACAGATGCTTTTGAGTCGGACTCGGAAATGAGAAGTTTTAGTCCCATCCGGATTAGAGG
>DATMSL010000131.1:0-2004 GCA_035565435.1 Dyadobacter sp.
CAGCTCCTGTGTATGACAGCGAAACAACTTTTAATGGCCATGTTGGCAACCGGGCTCAGTTACGCCTCCCCGACATACTCACAGGAGCTACTTAAACAGCGTATATCAATAAACGTTAAGAATGCTTCGCTCAAAACGGTCCTGAAAAATATCGAAGAGCAGGGGGATCTTTCCTTCTCCTACCAAAAACAGGTGATAGCTTCCGACGAGAAGATCAGCCTTGAAGCCAGGAACGAATTGCTCGAAGACCTTTTGAAACGCGTGCTTTCGCCCAGGAACATCAGCTATCAGGTGGTGAAAAGCAATCAGATTATCCTTTCCAAAACACCCGACGAGGGAAAGGGGCCAGCCGGCGCATTGCCCGGAACCGCGATTGAACCGTTAATGGAAAAGCAGATCGCCGGAAAAATCACGGACGAAAAAGGGGAGGGGCTGCCTGGGGTGAGCGTCGTCTTGAAGGGTACACAAAAGGGGACCACCTCGGAAGCGGACGGTACCTACCGGCTTGCCATACCCGACAACGACGCAGTCCTGATCTTTTCCTTTGTGGGTTATGTGTCCGAGGAACGGCAGGTAGGCGCGCAGTCGATTATGAATGTGGTGCTGAAAGTCGATAACAAGGCGCTGGAAGAGGTGGTTGTGACTGCCTACGGACAGAAACAGCGCAAGGAAGCAGTGGTAGGGGCTGTAACGACGATCCGCCCGGGCGAACTGAAAATCCCTGCTAGCAACCTCACGACAGCCATTGCGGGGCGCCTCTCGGGCGTGATCGGGTACCAGCGCAGCGGCGAACCGGGCGTGGATAATGCTACATTTTTTATCCGGGGAATCACCACCTTTGGGTACAATAACTCGCCTCTGATACTGGTCGACAACGTGGAGCTCACGGTTACCGACCTGGCGAGGCTGCAACCCGACGATATTGAAAGCTTCTCGATCCTGAAAGATGCAAGTGCGACCGCATTGTACGGTGCGCGTGGCGCGAACGGGGTGGTATATGTGACCACCAAACAAGGGAAAGCGGGTAAGGCGAAGATCAACTTTCGCATGGAAAACTCCGTTTCGATGCCCACCCAGAACGTGGAACTGGCCGATCCTATCACATATATGAAACTGTATAACGAGGCGCAGCTGACGCGTGACCCGCTCGCGGCAATCAAATACCCGCAAAATCAGATCGAAAACACGGGCAAGGACAATAATCCCTATATCTATCCGTCGACCGACTGGCGTGATGTGCTTTTTAAAAAATACACGCAAAACCGCCGTGCGAACCTGAGCGTATCAGGTGGGGGTGAAGTGGCGCAGTACTATGTGGCCACGTCGTTCAGCAACGATAATGGTATGCTGAAAGTGGATAAGATGAACAACTTCAACAACAACGTCAAGCTGAACAGCTACTCGGTCCGGTCGAATGTCAACATCAATCTCAGTCCGCAAACGCAGCTGATCGTGCGGTTATACGGGAATTTTGACGACTATAACGGCCCGATCGACGGCGGTTCGGGCATTTACCAGAAAGCGCTGAAAACCAGCCCCACATCTTACCCGGCCTATTATGCACCCGATAAAGCCAACGAGGCCACGGACCATATTCTTTTCGGAAATTTTGACCTGGGACAATACCTCAATCCCTATGCCGACATGGTGAAAGGGTACAAGCAGTATTCAAGATCCAAAATGCTCACGCAGCTGGAACTGGCCCAAAAACTCGACTTCATCACCAAAGGGTTAAGTGTGCGGGGCCTGGCGAACATCAACCGGTCGTCGTATTTCGATGTTACCAGGGCCTATAACCCCTATTTTTACCACGCCGGGTCGTACGACAAGCAAACCAACACTTACACGCTCAACTGGCTGAACCAGCAAGCGAGCAATGAATTCTTCAGCGAGCCGGCCACCGAATACCTCAATTACAACCCCGGGGCCAAAAACCTGGAAAGCTTCCTCTATTTGCAGGGAACACTGGATTACTCGCGGGTTTTCAGAGAAGTGCATTCATTG
>DATMSL010000132.1:0-5623 GCA_035565435.1 Dyadobacter sp.
GCTTTCTGGCGCAATGCCAGACCGAAAACCTCAAAACCTCCCACTTCGCAGGCAAGCTGGAAGGGCTCAAAATCAAGATCAGTTTTGGAAAAGGCAATCCTGCGCGGGTGCCGTGGATCGCATTTCTGGCCCCGGGTCAGCACATCAGTTATGGCATTTATCCATTTTATCTTTTCTACAAAAGCCAACAGCTATTGGTACTGGCCTTTGGCGTGAGCGAAACACTTTCTCCCGAAATACCGTGGCAGCAATCCGGCGCGGAAACGATCAATAGCTATTTTAAAAGGCACGGGCTAGGCAAGCCGGCAAGGTACGGCGGCTCGTTCGTATTCCGGGTTTATGAAGTTGCGGATCTGGATAAACAGCAGGTTGAGGCGGATTTGCAGGAAATGCTGGGTATTTACAAGGCCACCCTTGCTGGCCACACAGCTGGGGTGCCGCAGTTCGACTTTCGGGCATTTCATCAAACGGCGTTGGAATGCGGCCTGCAAATTGATCCGGAGCTCGTGCTTCGGTTTACAGCGGCACTCATAGCAAAGCCATTTGTAATTCTGACGGGCCTTTCAGGTGCCGGAAAGACGCGGTTGGCGCATGCGTTTGCACAATGGATTTGTGAAACGGAAGATCAGATCTGCCTGGTGCCGGTAGGGGCCGACTGGACCAACCGTGAACCGCTTCTGGGTTTTCCGAATGCACTCGAACCAGGGCAATATGTAAAACCGGAAAGTGGCGTCGTGGATTTGCTGATATCCGCCGAAACCAATGCGGATAAACCGTATTTTCTGATCCTCGACGAAATGAACCTGAGCCATGTGGAACGGTATTTTGCCGATTTTCTGAGCGGAATGGAGTCGGGTGAGCCTATCAGGCTCCATAATGAAGTTGCCGGTGCGGTGCCGTCGTGCGTTCGGGTAACGCCCAATTTGTTCATGATAGGAACGGTGAATATCGATGAAACCACCTATATGTTCAGCCCTAAGGTGCTCGACCGGGCGAGTGTGATCGAGTTCAGTATTTCAAAGGAGGAGATGCAAGCATTCCTGAAATCGGAGCGAGAGCTTCACGCCGGCAGCCTCGCCGGGAATGGAGCAGATGTGGCGGATGCGTTTGTGGCAATGGCGCGCAGTAATGTGCCCGCCAGCGTGGTCAGAGCGCAACTTAGCGATGAATTGCTGGCATTGTTTGAAATACTAAAACCGGCAGGAGCGGAATTCGGCTACCGGAGTGCTGGGGAAATCTTGCGGTTCGCAGGGGTGATCAACCAGCTTGGGATAAAATGGCCGGCGCAGAAAGTGATGGACGCGGCTTTGATGCAAAAGCTTTTACCTAAAATCTACGGTTCCCGCAGGAAGTTGGAACCCGTATTGAAAGCGTTAGCCAAGCGATGTTTGGCTAATCCCGACCTGCTCGATGACTACCTGACCGGTAAGAAAGATTTATCAGGTCCGGAAGAGGTGTATTACCCGGCAGCATTGGAGAAAATCAGGCGTATTTACAGAAACCTGATCGACCATGGCTTTGCCAGTTTCGCGGAAGCCTGATGGGGAATGAGCTCCTGATAAGCGCTGAAACGACCGACGGGGTCGTTTCGGTGCGCATTATCGCCGAAGAGCGTAGTGAACCGACCATTTTTGAGTTGGATGAATGGGAGGCATTTGAGCATGGCGAGGCACGTATCCAGTTGTTAGAAGGTTGTTTTTATGAATATGAGGTGCTGGGTGATTTTGTGCTCCGGCCGTCACCAGCCGTGGTGCCTTCCCGCATCAACCCGGCAATGGGACGGATCACTCCACATGTTTATGTAGGCACGCTGACAATCGAAGTGCTGCGGCTTTCGGATAATGCCTGTTGCGGAGAGATAAAAGTGGAAATCCAATCCAAAAAAGCGGGTTATCGGACCGACTATCGCCTGATGCTGGAAGGAATCACCGAGCACTGCACCGATTTGTTGTTTTATTACAACGCGCCCGTTACTCATCCCTTCGCACCCGATTACCAGACTGACTCACAGACGCTCTATCAGCGGTTTGCATTTGTAAATGCGGTGCTCATGAGCCGGGAGTTTGAAATAGCATTCCAGAAAATAGTGCGGAATCCGATCACGAAATGGGCAGGAGAGGAGGCGGAAAGGGATATCCGGAACGTCGGTCGCCTTCATCGGAGTGCCCTTGTTCAGTTGAAAAAACGAGGTAACCGAATTGTGCTTCCTGATGATCATATCCTTAAAAAACGGTTGGTTTCGGTACCGTCTCGGATCACCGTCGGTTCGAAAACCGACTCCGTAGACACGCCCGAAAACCGCTTTGTAAAGCACGCGCTGGAAGTTTTCGCGGGTTTTGTGAACCATATCAAGCGCATTGCGCCGGAGCGCAGCCGCTTTCGCCATGAGGCTGCCGTGCTGGAAAATCATTTGAACCAGATGCTTTCGGCCCCGTTGTTCAAAGACATAGGGAAGCCGCTCCGACTCGCATTGAATGGTCCTGGCCTGGTTCGGAAAGAAGGGTATAAACAAATCCTGAGGGTGTGGCTGATGTTCGATCTGGCTGCGCGACTGGTCTGGCGCGGTGGCGACGATGTGTATCATGCAGGGAAAAAGGATGTTGCAGTGCTGTACGAGTACTGGCTGTTTTTCGAATTGCTTAGCGTAGTGAAAAGTGTGTTTGCCATTGAGCCGGCGCATATCAGTAACCTGGTGAAGCCAACGAAAAACGGATTGGGGCTGCAACTCAAACAGGGCCGCCATCTGCCCGTCAGTGGTGTTTTCGACGCCGGGTCGCGGAGGCTCAATGTGGAGTTTAGTTTCAACAGGTCTTTTTCCGGGCATAACGATTATCCGCAGGCCGGCAGCTGGACCACGGGAATGCGGCCGGATTTTACATTGTCGATCTGGCCCGCTGGTGTTACGCAGGCCCAGGCCGAAACCGAGGAACTAATCGTGCACATTCATTTCGATGCCAAATACAAGGTAGAATCGGTGGCGGGGGTATTTGGAGAAGATGAGGCAGCACTTGCATCCAGGCAAATCCAGCCCGACCACACCCGTGATGATCTGTTGAAAATGCATAGTTACAAGGATGCCATACGCCGGACAGCAGGTGCATACGTGCTCTATCCGGGTGCGGATGGGAAGGTTTACAAGAGAAAAGGATTCCATGAACTGATTCCGGGCCTGGGCGCATTCGCGATACGTCCTTCTAAAACCGATAATGGCCGTGAGGAATTGAAACGCTTTCTGCTCGACGTCGTAGCGCACTTTCAGAATCGGGCTTCGCAACGTGAAAAGGTTGCCTTCCGTAGTTTCGATATCTACAACAATCAGGCATCGGCGGATATGAGAGAGCTGCTGCCGGAAGCATTTGGCAAGAACCGTGATCTGATTCCCGACGAGACTTTTGTGCTGGTCGGATATTACAAAAACGGCGAGCATCTCAACTGGATCCGAAAGCATAATCTGTACAATTTCCGCACCGGTGCCAAAAGCGGGTCGCTGTCGCTCGGGATAGCCGAAGTGAATGCACGGTATCTGTTGCTGCACGGCCCGGGCCAGCCGCTGTCGGGCATGCTCTTCAAGCTGCATAACAGGGCACCGAGGTTGTTTTCTAAACAAGATTTAATACAAAAGGGGTATCCGGGGCCTACCCGTGAATTGTATCTGGTGTATGTAACAGATCCGGAAGTTGAGCCGGAGTTTGCAGGAATGCGCTGGGACGTGACACAGCTTCCAGGCTATCGCGCCAACCGGGCATCCGGACTGCCGTTCTCCGTCAGCCTGACGGACCTCATGAAAGTGCTGGTAAAATGATCGCCGTTTTTTCGGTAGTATTTGCGGTGCCGGTCTTTTTCTTAAACATTATCCGAACATGTTTATCGCTTCCAATCCGGCATATTCAATGAAAATCCAAACACTTGCTGCTTTATTTCTGCTGATTTCCCTCAACGTTTTCTCCCAGGCCAAGCTGAGCATTGTCTTTATCGGGAACAGCATTACTCAAGGTAAGGGCGGGGATAACGGCTTCCCGCCGCCTACGCACGCCGTCAATTATTTGAAAGCACAAAAGGGCGTCGACGATGTCGTGTATGCGAACGTCGGGCGGAGCGGTTCCACCACGGTAGACTGGCTCCCGGAAACAGGCAAGTATTTCACGCTGGCCACTACGGCTGCCGACAGTTTGTATCTCAAAAAAGACCATCAGTTATTGTTCTCGATGAAGCTCGGGACTAATGACAGTGCGATACAAGGCCCAAATGGCTCGCCAGTTTCAAAGGAAAATTATAAAAAGAATGTGCAGGCAATTGTTTCCGAACTGCTGAAACGATATCCGGGGAGTAAAGTCATCATTCACCACCCGATTTGGTACAGTACCAATACCTATAATCGCTCAAAATACCTTGCAGAAGGGTTGGAGCGGCTTCAAACTTATGTTCCGGAGCTCGATGCATTGATCGGGGAATATCAGATCACCGAGGCGGGGCGCGTTTTCAAAGGGGATACCAAAGCTTTCAAATACTTCAAAAAACATTATCTCAAACTCTTCAAACCCGAAAACGGACAGCAGGGCGTGTTTTACCTGCATCCCAACGTAGAGGGCGTCGCGGTACTGGGCGAATTCTGGGGGAAAGCGATTAAAAAGAAGGTGCTTGCCGGAATGTGATGCGGTGAAGGAGGGAATTGGGAAGTTATTCTCCGCAAATATGCAGAGAATATGGGCGCTATTCTCCGCACTCCGTGTTCAGGAGCTAATCAATCCTTCCTGACAGGCTTCAATCCCCTCATTGCTTTTAACCCGATAGCAGGGCTTTGTACCGGTATGGACAGCAGTTTTTCTTCGGTTTCGGGTTCGGTGTATTCGCGGTAGCCGGTCAGATAGCGTTCAATGATGAAATCTTCTTCCCGTTCGAACTGGACGGAGGGCTGGTTAACGAGCGATGAAATGTTGTACAGCTTTTTGTGCCACAGCAGGGCATTGAGGTTACCGTCGAAGTGGTAATGATTTTCAAAGCCGCGGTCGAATTTGAAAACGATCGGTTTGCCCGCGTTGGCAAGCAGGCTCTCGGGCGTACCCGTGAGTGTGATCGGGATGTAGGTCTTTTTATCGTAAATAAAGCCTCCGTGGGTGTTTTTGATATATTCCCGCATCTGTCGCGGCGCGTCGCCTACGAGAAGGACATCCACGAGCAGGATATGTTCCGTGGCATAAAACTGTCCGGGGTTCTGAATGAGCGGGAGTTGGGAAATTCGGATCATTTAACAATTATTCCTTAATACAGGTGTAAAATTAGCTAACATTCCGATTGTCACAATCATCCCCGAAAAGAGCTCGGGGGCACGTATAACAATTTTTAAACAATCGCTTGTAGCAGTAAATCCCGCGAAATATATTGAGCGGAAATAATTGTCACCATGGTAAAAACATACAGGTTTATCGCCCTCCTCGGCGATGGTCGCGAGCGATATAGCGACAAAGAATTGAATGCAGAGTGGCCCACTGAGCCGATTGTGATCGATGCGTTCGGATTTTCGGACGTTTACCGGTATTCGGGAGTGGTTTTTCTGAACGAAGAATGGTTCGGGAAATACAGCAAAAACTGGCGCAACGATACTACGGAGATCGATAAGCTACTG
>DATMSL010000133.1:0-13464 GCA_035565435.1 Dyadobacter sp.
AAAAATTTTTTCTATTGTTACTGCCGGGGATGGTGTTTCTGGCAGGAAATGCGGAGGCGCAGTTGCAGAAAGGGACGAGATATTGGGGGGGAACCGTCAATTTCAGCGGTGAGTTTTTCCGCTATGAAAATGAATATGATCAAAACGATGTGAGTAAGAGCTCGCGCCCCTCCATTGCGCCCGAAGCCCAAGTGGGATGGTTTGTATCCAATAAAACCATGCTGGGTATCGGCGCGCGATACGGTGTCAGCTACCAAAAAACAGTGGAAGAGTCTTCGGGATACAAGAGCCGGAGCGTGAATCAAAGCTTGCAGATACTACCGTTCATCCGTCAGTATTACGGCATCGGCGATCGCTGGGCCATATTCATTCACGGGGAACTGGGGCCCAATTACTCGTGGTCAAAGGTCAAATACGACGGTGCGTCAATCGAAAAGGAGAAGAATGATTACTGGCAATACGGGCTTGCTTTAAAGCCGGGCGTGGTGTACACGTTCCCCAATAAAAAATGGTCGGTGGAGGCTTATACCAACTTCCTTTCCCTGAATTTCAACTATTTCCCATACCCGGATGACCATGGGCGGGAATTCAGAGTCACTTCTGGTTTGAATACAGGCTTTCCTTCTTACTTCTCGCTTCGCATTGCGCGCTTTATTCAACCTAAAAACTGATCCAGCCATGAAAAACCTTACGACCAAAATACTAATCGTCACATTAATTATGGTTCATTCGGTAGCAAAAGCGCAGTTCAAAGAAGGTGAATCATTCCTGGCCGGCTCCTTTTACCTGGACCTTTATGACACCAAACCGAAGAATATCGATAGCCACTTGAAAACATACAGTCACAACATTGGCCTGTCGATGGGTAAATTTAAGAGCAGCACCCGGGCAGCCGGTTGGAGCCTGGACCATGCCCTTGCCATTCAAAATTACGAAGGCTATAGTATCGACCCCAAACCTCTTCAAAAGCTTCGTTTTGGCATCAGCCGGTTTTGGGAATTTTACAAGCCCCTCAACGACAAATTTGCCCTGTATGTTAGCCCGAGTGTCGGCTTATCTTATACTCTGGGAAACAGTTTCGAAGTAGCTTCCGACAAAATTGTACAAGAAACACACGACAATTCATTCATGCTGAATCTCAGTGCCGGAGCGGGTATTGCCTGGCGCGTTGCTCCTAAATGGGCTATTTATGGTGGTTTTGCATTCGTCAACCCGCTGTATTTATCGTATGGCTTCGGTTATCAGGTGAATAAGAGTAATCCGCGCCCGGACGGTCAATATCCCCAAAGCAACTCGCGTGGGTTTGTATATCGTTTCACACCGGAACTGTCGTCCGGTTCAATCGGACTCGGTTTCCGATATTTCTACTGAGCCCAAATTCGAAGATAATCGTCCAAAAACCATTAAAAACCCCGTGGATATGGCTTTTAAGGCCATATCCATTTTTTTAGTAATGAAAAAACACTTTCTGATTGTCCTTTTCGCTGCATTCAGCGCTTGTCATAAACCACAAACATCCAACCTCGCCGGGCCGTGGGAGCCCGATTACGACGTGACCCGCTCGGAAGGCGCTATCAAGGAATTCGAGAGAAAAGACGCGGAGCACATGCCGGCGCCGGGCGGAATAGTTTTCACAGGCAGCTCTTCATTTACCAAATGGCCCAATGCAGTGAACGACCTCGCACCACTGCCGATCATTAACCGCGGCTTCGGAGGTTCTACCTTGCCGGAAGTAATCCATTACTCCGATCGCACGATTACCAAATACAAGCCGAAGACGGTCGTGATCTATTGTGAGAACGATATGTTCGGCAAAAAACCGAAGTCGCCCGAGCAGGTGCGCGATGCGTATGTGACGCTCGTGAAGAAGCTTCGCGAGAAACAGCCAGATGTGCAACTTTACGGCGTATCGCTGAAACCTTCGCCTTCGCGCTGGGCGAAGCGCGAGGATGTGATCAAGGCCAATAAGCTGATCCAGGATTACATTAAAAAGGATAAGAACCACCACTACATCGACGTGTGGCCAGTGATGCTCAAAAACGGCAGGCCGGACGGCGCTATCTTCGTGAGCGACAGCCTGCATATGAACGAAGAAGGTTATAAAAGATGGACGAAAGTGTTTCGCCCGATACTGGAAAAATCAGTCTGAAAGTATCCTGCACTTTACGGTTTTTTACAAAGATTTTAAAAGAATACATAAGGGTATTGGTTTTAACGTAAAGTCACTATATTGACCGAAAAAATACATTTCCGGGTAAAAAAGTGATATTCCAGTAATGAAAGTAACAGCGGTTTTTGATATTGGCAGGACCAATAAGAAGTATGTACTTTTCAACGAAAAGTATGATATCGTTCATGAGTTTTCAGAATCCCTCCCAGAAACAGTTGACGAAGACGGCTTCCCTACCGAAGATTGTGAATTGTTGACCAAATGGGTGCAGGACCGCTGGGCCGAATTGCTGGCCAATCCGGAATTTGATATCAAGGCGGTGAACGTGGCCGGCTATGGCGCCAGCCTGGTACACCTCGACGCTGCGAACCGTCCGCTTACGCCACTGTATTCTTACCTCAAACCGTTCCCGGAAGATCTGCTAAAGCAATTTTACAGCACCTACGGCGACCCTACCCGCATTTCTCTCCAAACCGGCTCTCCGGCAATGGGTATGCTCAACTCAGGTATGCAGCTGTACTGGCTCAAACATACCAAACCGGAGATTTATAGCCAGATCGCCACGACATTGCATTTACCGCAATACATATTGTACCTGCTCACAGGCAGGAAAGTAAGCGACTACACCTCGTTGGGCTGCCATACCGCATTGTGGAGCTTCGAAATGTGGGATTATCATGAGTGGGTGAAGCAGGAAGGGATTCATAAGAAACTCGCGCCGGTGCTGGCGTCGTCGTCGTTCATTTACCGCCATGGCGACAAGGGCATTCAGTCGGGCTTCGGGCTGCACGACAGCTCCTCCGCATTGATTCCTTACCGCATGGCCGTCAAAAAGCCATTCGTATTACTTTCGACTGGCACCTGGTGTATCAATTTCAACTCATTCGCATCGAAACCGCTGACCTCCTACCAGCTCGAACGCGACTGTATGAACTACCTCACACCGGAAGGCAGTGGCGTTACCGCTTCACGGCTGTTCATGGGCCGCGAGCACGATTACCAGGTCGCACGCATTGTCGAATATTTTAGAGTAGCGCCTGATTTTTACAAAACAGTGGCATTCGACGATGAAATCCTGAAACAAGACACACCGAAATTCTATACCGCCTGCATGACCGGCAACGGGCCGTTCCCCGAACCGAATACCCAGGAATGGCAGATCAGCGCATTCGCTTCGGCCGAGGCCGCATACCACCATTTGATAAAGGGATTGACCGAATTGCTGTTTGTATCACTGAATCTCGTGAATATCAATGATGTGCATGCTATTTATGTAGATGGCGGGTTTGCCCGCAACGAAATATTCACAAGGCTCCTGGCGCGGAATTATCCAAACCACAAAGTTTATGTATCGGATCTGCCCTACGCGACATCGCTCGGTGCGGCATTACACGTGACACGTCCACAGACGTACGAGTTTGCCAACGAAATCCGTGAAATAAAACCTTGATCAGCTGATCCGGCTCCAGTTGGTTTCTTCCTTGCGCAGGTTTTCCAGATGGTTGCGTATGGGATGGTGAACCGGCTGGAGCAGATCAGGGTCGGCCGTCAGAATTTCCTCCGCCGACGCCCGCGCGGCCTTCAATATCTCCCCGTCCTGGGCCAGATTCGCTACCAATAAATCTACCAATCCGCTTTGCTGCGTCCCCGAAATGTCGCCCGGGCCGCGGAGTTGCAGGTCCACTTCCGCTATTTCAAAACCATCGTTAGTATTGCACATCGTATCAATGCGCAGCTTAGTGTCTTTGCTGAGCTTGTAGTCGGTCATTAGTATACAATACGACTGCTCGGCACCGCGTCCTACCCTGCCCCGCAGCTGGTGCAGCTGCGAAAGTCCGAAACGCTCTGCATTCTCAATCACCATTACTGAGGCATTCGGCACATTCACGCCCACTTCAATCACCGTCGTCGCAACCATGATCTTCGTCTCGCCGCGCACGAAACGTGCCATTTCGAAATCCTTATCCTGCGAACGCATTTTACCGTGTACAATGCTTAGCGGCACCCCGGGAAAAGCCCGTGCCACGCTTTCGTAACCATCCATCAAGTCCTTCAAATCCATTTTCTCGGACTCTTCGATCAGCGGGTACACCATGTAAACCTGCCGCCCTTTCGCGATTTCTTCTTTCAAAAACCCGAAAACCGAAAGGCGGTGCTTATCGAATCGGTGCACCGTTTTAATAGGCTTCCGGCCGGCAGGCAGCTCGTTAATGGCCGAAATATCGAGGTCGCCATAGAGCGTCATTGCGAGCGTACGCGGGATGGGCGTAGCCGTCATGACGAGCATATGCGGGTTAATGCGTGAGTTTTTGGCCCAAAGTTTGGCCCGCTGGGCAACGCCGAAACGGTGCTGCTCGTCGATAATGCAAAGGCCAAGGTTTTTGAACTGCACCGCATCCTCGATCAATGCATGTGTGCCGACAATAATATGCAGTGTACCGTTCAGTAGTTCGCGGTGAATGACGTCCCGCTCCTTCTTCTTAGTAGAACCCGTGAGTTTGGCAATATTGACACCGAGCAGGTCCGCAAACTTTTTGAGACCCTGGTAGTGCTGGTCGGTAAGGATTTCGGTGGGCGCCATGAGACAGGCCTGGGCGTCGTTATCCAATGCAAAAAGCATCGTGATGAATGCGACGATCGTCTTTCCCGAACCTACATCACCTTGCAACAGGCGGTTCATTTGCTTGCCGGTTTTGAGGTCTTCATGGATCTCGTGCAGCACGCGTATCTGCGCGCCCGTGAGCTTGAAAGGCAAATGCTGCTCATAGAACTCTTTCACCAGCATTGTTTTATCAAAAACCAATCCCGGATATTCCGTCTTATGAAGGAGCTTGTTCTTGATCAGCCTGAACTGGTTATAAAACAGCTCTTCGAATTTCAGTCGCCGCTGCGCCTGGTGTAGCGTGCGGGCGTCCTGCGGTAGATGGAAATGCCAAAGAGCCTGTGCTTTGGAAATAAGCCTATACTTTTCAATCAGCGTCACGGGCAAGGTCTCGCGTATATGCGTATGCGCGATTTCGAGCAGGCTCCGCATCATTTTGCTTAATGCCTTGCTGTCAAGAAACTTCTTGCGCAGCTTTTCGGTGAGCGGGTAAATGGGTTGCCAATAGCCTGCCGACGCGTTTTCCTGAGTTAGTACTTCTATTTCGGGGTGGGTAATGCTCCATTTACCTCCAAAAGCTACGGGGTTTCCGTAAACAATATATTCGCCGCCGGGCCTCAACCACTTTTCGTACCAGGAAATGCTCTGGAACCAGACAAGTTCCAAATGACCTGTGCCGTCCTGAAATGTGCCCACTAATCTCTTCTTACTCCCCTCTCCTATTAGGGCAAAATCACGCAACCTTCCTTTCACCTGCACCGCAGGCATTTGCTCGCTCAGTTGACTAAGCTTGTGAAAAACGCTGCGGTCCTCGTGCCGGAAGGGATAATGCTGGATAAGGTCGCCGAAGGTAAAGATATTCAGCTCCTGATTGAGCAAAGCAGCTTTTTGCGGGCCTACGCCTTTCAGGAATTCGATCTTGGTGTCGAAAAAACGGGTTCTAACAGATGAGTTTGTTTCAGAAGTCATTATTCAAATATAAACCGAAATCGTAAAAAACCGGGTTTTGACGGCTCAAATGTTAATCTCTGTTAACGGAGTAGCTATTCCGCCAATTTCGGCTACAAGTCGCTTGATTCGCAACTTTCGAATGCGTTACTTGCTGCTTCGTATGTCTTAAACCACCAATCATTTACCAAAATCTACACGACTTATGAAAACCATTTTGTTATCGCTTTTCCTCACACTGATCGCATTCACCTGGGCATCCGCACAAAGCCCGCATGTAACCGCGAACGGCAAGAATTTGAGCGTCAGATACGGCCAGCCATCTAAAAAAGGCCGCGTATTGTTCGGCAAAGCGGGAAGCGGCAGCCTCGAACCTTACGGCAAAGCATGGCGGATCGGCGCAGACAGTGCAACCACGATCACATTCAAAAAAGACGCTACATTCGGCGGAAAAGCTATTAAAGCCGGTACTTACACGCTGTTCGCTATTCCCAATGAAAAGGAATGGACTATCATCATTAACGGCCAGCTCAACCAATGGGGTGCATACGAATACGACAAGCACAAAAGCAAAGATGTAGCACATGTAACCGTTCCGAACAAGAACTATCCTACATCCGAAGAAAAACTGACTTTCACCGTGAAAGACACGTCCCTGGATTTTCAATGGGATAAGGTTGGGTTCTCGGTGCCTGTGAAGTTTTAAGAGTTAAGTATATTAAAAAATGAACGGGGTGTTACAATAATGTAGCACCCCGTTCATTTTTTGGATAAGCATTGCTTAGACAACCGGCTTGAGATAAACTCGCATACCGACGGACTTTTGCTTGCTTACTTCATGCAATACGCCGTTTAGCCAATAACAAACCCTCGAATAGTGATTTTCCGCCGACTTATCGCTAATTGATCCCAAAACATATTCGTCATCCTTATTAAAGCTAATGTCATTAGCTCCAGACCAAATATTCCCTGGGACAGAAAGCGTGACTATTTTATCATCAACTACCTTAATTGCATTGTCAGTGTTATCATTTACAGCCGTAGCTCCAACTAAGACAACCTTTTCATTGTTAATCCCGATACCCCATACATAGCAGGAATTGCCTGAAGGTGACTGGAAAAACCCATTTTTCCAAAACCCGCAAGAAAGTGTCCACCGCCGGATGGTCGGTACTCCCCACCTACAAACACGTCGTTCCCAATTACTTCAATGCCATATACTTGCCCAAAATGACTACTCAACTCGATTTTAAGGCCATTTTTCCAGTAACATGGCTTCTCGGAATCCATCCCGGAAATGTAAATATCTTTCCCGCTGAACGCAATGTCGCTCGCGTACCCCTTATAATCATTTAAAAAAGTCATCTTACCTTCCATCCAGATGAATGCACGGAAGTTGGTTTGCGTTTCGTACAACTCGCCTACCAGATAAAGTTTTCCGTTCATCAAACCAATGGCTTTTACTTCTCCGTATCGTTGCGTATCTAGCAATGTCCGCTCGCCGTTTCGCCACAAGCAAGGTTTACCGTCATACTTGCCAGCTGCAATTACTTCCTCATTCATTACGAGCACATCGTTGGCAATGGATGGTCGCTCTTCTAAAAGCTGAATGGAATCATTTTTCCAAAAACACGCTCTCCATTGGCCCTCACTTGAACTCACCGCACCTGCTATCAACACATCGACAGAATCCGATTTAAAAGGCATTGCATCAACGTCATCAAAATTTTCGGAAGGCTTTGCAGGTGTGTCTGTTATATCTTCGTCACAACTTATCAGGGAGGCCGACCAGACGATTGTCAGGAAAAGAAAGAAGGCATTTTTCATAACGATCGGGATTAATAGTTAGCAAAAACCCCAATAGAACCTCTGCCTGGCAGGCACTCCAAAAGCGATGTCCCAACTGTCGGTGTTAAAAAACAAATGGTAGAAAGCCGGAGCTACTGCGTTTCTAATTTGGCCAATTGCAGTAATTATCGGACAAAAATAGCACTACCTAATGCCTGTTGCTCTGACGTTATGAAATGGATCTTGCCATCTATCCAGTAACAAATCCGGCTCTGTGATTTGGTTTCATAGTCGGTAACAGTCCCTAAAACATACGCCGAAGAAGAACTTATAAATATGTCATTTGCAATCGTTGACGAATTCCCGTTTTCCCCTTTGAGTACTCCTAGCTGCCCATCTTTGTCTATGAAAGCATTTGAGACAACATCATCCTTATTCGAGGCAATTATTTCATTCCCTAGTAGATAAACTTTTCCGTCATGGATTTTCAATTTGCGAACTGAACGAGAAGCCTGGTCCAGCAATTCAAATTTTCCATTCTTCCATATCCCGTTGCCGATCAACACGCCGCTACGATTGTCTCCTGCAACCATGACCCATTCGCTTGCCGCACCGATAGCAACAACATCACCACGCTCTGACAGTGTCACCGGTAAGCCATTTTTCCAATAACAGGGCCTCCCATTGTCTGCGCCCGCGATGTAAAGATCGCTTTCATCGAAAACAAAGTCATTTGCATATCCGGAATACGCATTTAAGTAACTGACATTCGTTCCCTTCAACAAAAACCCTCTTGTCCTAACGGAGCCCTCATGAACATATCCGATTGCATAAATAATGTTGTTGTTTAGCAGGATACCGGTCACTGCTCCTGCACCAGGTAAATTGATCATAATCTTCTTTCCATTATGCCAGTAACAGGGTTTTCCGTCACTTTCTCCACCGACCAAAATGTCTTTATCCGTCACAAAAATGCAGAGCGCTGCTCCGGCAAATGAGCCGTCCAGAATTTGGACCGTGTCATTCTTCCAAAAACAAGCATTGCGCTTTCCGTTTCTCACAACGCTACCGGATACAAAAATTCCGCTATTCTGACCTGCTACGTCATCATTTCGCAGCTCCGGCTTATCAGGCGTTTCATGTTTACAAGCAAAAAATGAAAAACAGAAAATGCTTACCAGCCAATACATTAAATACGTCCTCATAGCCTTTCGTTTTAGAATGAGCCGCAATACAACAAGAGTCTTGCGATATCTTCTCAATGCGATTACCAACGGCTAGGAACTAATGAGTCAGCGGCATAGTCCGATTAGAACTAAATGAAAGGTGGATTGGGTAGAAGAAAAAAGTGCCTTATAAATTCTGCTTAATCATATTCTCCAAAACCTGCAAATGCTCCGTGAAAGCCTTGTGCCCGTCTTCGGTAGCCTTATAGGTCGTGAGCGGTTTGCGGCCGTTGAATTGCTTCTGGAATTCGATGTATTTGATTTCTTCCAATGCCTTTAAATGCGAGGCCAGGTTGCCGTCTGTGAGCTGCAACAGTTCTTTCAATTCATTAAAACTCAGGGAATCGTTTACCACGAGCACGGACATAAGCCCAAGCCTGATCTTGCTTTCGAATACCTTGTTAAACTTTTCTAACCACTCCATTACAAATTCCCTGTTACGCGGACGCCCGACCGCCTTGCGACGAGCGCGTTATTGATTGGCTTCCAGAAACAGCATGGCATCACGGTTACGGAGCCATACGGCCTGGTCGCGTTGATTGTTGGCGGCCATAGTAAACCCGGAGCCTACCAGGCCCGTTCCGACCGATATCCAGAAAAAAGTCTTCAAATTATCGCGGTTGCCCGAAAGCAACGATATTACCGAACCCGCCGATCCGGCCAGCGAAATAACCAGCCCGATGCTGCGAGTTCTCCTGGATTTCAGATAGAGGCCGAGGCCTTCCGGCGAAACCATAAATTCGTTCCGCAAAGCCTTTTGTCCTACGTAAACGACATTGTTTTTGACAAAACTATTCCCATTTCTCAAATAAATAGTCTCCTTATCGTACCATTTTCTTGCTTTTGACGCAGTGCTGTCCGATGGTACCCGCACCTGGGCCGAACAAACCGAGCCGGTAACGAGCAACAACAGCATCATGGCAATGCCTGATTTACCCCCTGAGTGCTCGCCGCCCCGCACCTGCGCTTCCGGTAATTTCTCTCTTTCGTAGCGGTTATACATCGTAAGGCCATACACGATGTGCAAAAGGCCAAAACCAATGCCCCAGAATATCAGCGAGTAGCCTGTGAGGAACAATGCAATGCAGCCTATTCCTATTTCAGAAACACCCATATAAAATACTTCCGGGTAGGTAAACCGGCTTGCATTCACGAGCGCGAGGCCGTAAAACAGCAAGGTTACCGGGAAAACCAGCCAGATGAAACCGTAATGCAGCATTGCAAGGCAAAATATGCCGCCTGTCGCCAAAGGAATGAGCATGGCGATCAGCAGGCGCTTCGAACTGCCGTTCCAAACGGTGAGGCCCTTTTTACGTCCTCTTCGCACGGTAAGGATAATGCCCACCGTGAGGGACGAAACGAGCACACAGATACCATCGACGAGTAAAAACTCAATCACATCCTCCCGTGAATGCCCCTGATAGGTCCCAAGTGGCACCAGAATATCGGTCAGCCAGTCGGTTTTAAAGCGAATATAGGCCGTCCCCGCGCCAATCAGCGCGAAAATACCGGCAAAAACCCCGCTCAAACCACTGAGGGATAGAAACTTGGACGAGCGCTCCATCAGATCGCGGATCTCGTTCAATGTATGCAAAGAATCCTGATTCGGGTTCATAAGCGCTTCAAAATGTAAAAGTAACGGTCAATGATTGTTGGAAATAGTCAAGTATAGTCAGGCGTTGTCAAGTATGGTCAGGCATAGCATTAGAAGAGCAGCAGAATTTTTGGGATAAACACAATTCCTCCTACTATCACCGCCGAAATAGCCAACAATAATACGCCCGCGGCGGCAGTATCCTTCACTACCTTGATGACCGGATGGTAATCAGCCGAAACCAGGTCGGCGAGTTTCTCAATAGCAGTATTGAATGCTTCTGCCGCCCACACGAGCCCGATCTGGATCACGATCAGGCACCATTCGCTGGCAGATATGCTGAAAAACACGCCTGCGATGGCCACTACCACGCAGGCGATCAGGTGAATGCGTGCATTATTTTCGTAGCGGAACAGGCTGTAAATCCCAGCACCTGCGTAACGGAAGCTTCGGACGGCTTTAAGAATATCGATGGGTCCGTTCATGTTGTTTCAATTCGGCAAAAATATGGAACGCAAAGTACAACAACATGAGCACGAACGAAAACGTAATGGTATGTTTGATCGCCAGCGGATCCCTTAAACTATGGTAAATGCCCTTCGCGAGCGCGCCCGGCTGCGTGACGATGTCCCAGCTGTTCCAGCGACCATAACGCCCCAGAAAGATCCCGAAACCACTCAAAATCATCGAATTCAGAATCGCAAACCATGCCAGACGCTCATTCCAGCGGTGGGAGATAATGCGGTGAACGATGCGAATACTGTAAAGGCCTGTCAAGAAACCTGCCAGGGAGAATGTAAAAATCATCAATGCATCGTACCACAGCATATTTTCAGGCACGGCACGGAGGTGTTTCAAATCCGTAATAATGTAGGGGGCATTAGGAAAAAACAGGAGCCAGACTGCCAGATAGATCATCAAAATTCCGAATGGAGCCGATTTGCGCTTCTCCATTTCCCAAACCCATTTAATGAAGAGCAGCGGCACCCATGCCAGAAACAGGTTCCAGACCAGGAAAATGAAATCCCAGTTTTGCAGGGCAATTCTGACAGACAATAGTGCCATCGCAGCGGCAGAAACAAATGCTAGGAGCGCCACTTTTAAATTGCCCTCCAGATAGTTGACCAGGTTTCTCAGCATCGGCTAAAATTATTTTAAAGTACTTTGAAATACAAAGTTAATATAAAACGGTTGGAAACCGCAATAGCAGGAAGCGCATTTAAATAAAAGATGGGTTACTTTTTATTGTTTTCGGCGAAAGCTTTCATAATCGCCCACTCACGGCCGGCAGTTTTAGACTTGAAAGTCTCCAGGCAGCCACGATCTTGCAGCGTAATGTAGCAGGTCTTGCCGTTTTTCCCTCCGAAGCAGATGTTCGAAACCTTCTTTCCGATTGTGTGAATGGTATGGATAACTTTTCCTTCGGGAGAGAGCACCGCTACTTCTCCCTTTCCGTGGCGGGCAATGTAAAGGTTACCGTGCACATCACAACGCATCCCGTCCATACCGCCGTCTTCGAAATGGTGCAGCAATTTTTTATTAGACAATGTGCCATCTGCCGCCAGGTCGAACACCCACACATTCCGCTGAACACTTTCGTTAACGTACAGTTTCTTCTCATCGGGGCTGACGTCGATGCCATTGGTAGTACCCATATTTCCAAAGGCGAGGTTCACTTTTCCCTCGGGCGTAATATGCCAGATCTGCCCTGTTCCGTCTTTCCAGTTCGGATCGGAGGCGAAAACGTGTCCGGAAGCGGTTACGGCAAGGTCATTGGGCTGGTTCATCTTCGGTTCGTTCGCAAAAACGGAAACATCCTTAGTAACCATATCCACTTTCAGGATGTTATGTCCCGTAAAATCGGCCACATAGAAAGTGTTTTTGTTTACAAACCGGATCCCGTTGCCTGTGCTGCCTTTCGGTAAGGTCACGAAAAAGCTCGCATTGCCCTTTTTACTGAGCTGCGCGATCGTGCCGTCGCGGGCAAAGTTCACGGCGTAGACGTTGCCGTCTTCATCCACCGCGGGGCCTTCGCAATTAGCGGTAAATTCCCCCTCGTTGGAGAACTTTTTACTTTTTGTCTGGGCCAGACCGATTCCCGGCGACAACAGTACGACGGTGAGGAGGATTGCTAAAATTCGGGTCATAAGGGTAATATCGTCAAAGTCACTAATTCTTCCACTTGATGGCGCAGCCAACTGGCTTTGTAACGGTGGTTACCACCGGTTTACCTCCCACGAGGTTGGTCACCGCTTCGTCCACGTACAGTTTCGTCACACCGGTTGCGTCCTGTGGGTTGTCGTCGATCATCCCCATATAGCGTACCGCGAACTGTGCGCCGTTTTTCTGCAATACAAATGCCTGTGGCGTACGGCCAGCCCCGAATTTACGGGCCACCTGCTGCGTATCGTCGACAAGATAAGGATAACCATAATGCTTGGCTGCCGAACGCTCCTTCATTTTTTCGAAAGTGTCGTCCTGGTGCGTTCCCGGGTCGCTCGGGTTTATGGCGATGACTGGATACCCCAGGCCCGCGAATTTGCTATTGAGCGCGATGATTCGGTCCTCATACGCCTTTGCGAACGGACAGTGATTGCTCGTAAAGACCACGATCACGCCTTTCGAACCGGCAAAATCCGAAAGCGATACCATATTTCCGTCGGTATTTTTCAAACGAAAGTTGGATACGGCATCACCCACTTGATATCCACCCTGGCCCTGTGCATGAGCGAGGCGCCCGAACGATGCGAGAAACAGAACCATCAAAACCCACCGACTGACTTTTATCTTCATGTTTTCTAAATCTACTGTCTCTAAGACCCTAATAATAGGTAAAAGTAAAAGTGCGACCTGTTAAATTTTGTTAAGGTACCCCTTTACGCTCCATGTCTAAACGCGGGAGTTCACCTGAACCATATAAAGGTAACTTTTTGCGCATTTTTAACCACATCGGCTATTTATAATTCAACCATAGACAAACCCCAGCGATGACAACCGAATCGTGCCTTACCCTGAATACCGGGCAGGGTTCCTGCGAGATATTAAAAAAACTGGAATATTCCGCTTAATACATTGTAATTCTGTCACTCTCTTTTTATCTTTGCACCTCAAATTTTGAATCCAGTTTAATATAATT
>DATMSL010000134.1:0-5062 GCA_035565435.1 Dyadobacter sp.
GGGAGCAATTCAGAATTTTTGCCAAATCATTGATCCGACGAAGGCTGTATTTGTCATCTGTTTTCGTACTTTCAACAAGACCCACCCAACCTTCGGAAGCATTCAATAGGTGAGCTAATTCCTTCTGGGAAATCCCAAGTTCTAACCTTCGAGCCTTAACTCGATCGATCACATACTGCTCCAATTCGGTTATCTTTGCCATTCAGCGAAGGAATAGCTGGTAAATAAATTTTATACATAGCTATGGCTATGTATTATTATTTCTTATATTTGCTGCTAGACATTTTGGCGGGTTTTATCTCTGATGACCTGCACACGCGACACTTCAAATTATCCGAAGGCATCGCTTTGAGTCTCGTAATCGAAACCTAGGAAATTTTGATATGCACGGGATGATAAGTAGATTAGCTCACGACCCGGGCGTGGGCAAACTTATCTGTGCAAAGGCTTTCCTAGGGCCACGATTACTTTTAGGTTTGACTCCACGCCCTTTTCCGGAAATGGGTTAGGAATCAAACTAATCGAGTGACATAGTAGTTTGTTCCATTCCGCCATAGCGCGGCAAAACCAATTTCTTGCCTATGTTCTGCTCCCTGATTTTCCAACTTATTATTCGCAAGCCTCAGTAGGTTTACGGGCCTAAGTGCCGCCTAACGTTTCTGGATTTACCATCACTCCTTATCGACTAAGCAATGAAACATCTTTATTGCCGAAGGGGAGGACTACGCCTTTGCTACGTCCTTCTTCTGACACCTTTTTGGATCTTTTACTCAACTGCTTGCCTGCTCGCGCAGCAGACTCACACGATTTTCGGACAGCTTACTGCTTCCGGGGCGCCGCTTCCTGGTGCCAATGTTCAAATTAAGGCAGCCGCCATTGGAACAACTACGGACGAGCAGGGCAGGTTTAAATTGCAGGTTCTGACAGATACTGCCAGAATTGTTGTTTCGTATATAGGATATAGTTCGGTTGATACACTGATCTACCTGCCTCAACGATCAGCTCTTGTTATCGACATGATTGCCGACGCCGCCGTGCTCAATGAGGTTGCCGTAACGGGCTACCAGACGATCCCCAAAGAACGCGCTACCGGATCGTTTGTACACGTTGATAATGCTTTAATCAACCGGTCCGTGTCTACGAACTTGCTGGAACGGCTGGTCGGAAATGTCTCGGGCCTGGCCGTGCAGGGACAGGGCGTCAATCCTACCGGGGCAAATCCGCTTTCACGGAGCCTGGGAATCCGCATTCGCGGTGAAAGCACGCTGGCCAGTTCGACGTTTGTGAGCAGGGATCCGCTGATCGTGGTTGATAACTTCCCTTTTGAAGGCAGTCTTGCCAATATCAATCCCAATGATGTCGAATCGATGACAATTTTGAGAGATGCTGCGGCTGCGTCAATCTGGGGCGCGCGTGCTGGTAACGGAGTCATAGTGATCGTGACGAAAAAAGGAAATAGAAACCAGCCCCTGAAGACCGAACTTTCCGCCAACCTGGGTTTTATGTCAAAGCCCGATGTTTATAAAGATCCCAACTACCTGGAAGCACCAGGATATATTCAAGTTGAAACAGAGCTTTTCAACCGTGGCTATTTCAATTCTGATATCTCTGGTGGTGGGAATAAGCCGATTATTTCCCCGGCCGTAGCCATATTGGCAGCGCAGGGAAGTGGAAGGCTATCGCCCGAGCAGGCCCAAGAGCGGTTAGATAGGCTTGCCACACTTGACGTGAGACGAGATTTTGACCGCTACGTATATCAGAGTGCAGCTCGCCAGCAATACGCCATTGCGCTTAGTGGAGGAGCATCCAAATCTACTTACCGTATCTCCGGTGGCTACGACTATAACCGGCATACGATCGTCGGGAACCTTGACAACAGGTTGACCCTGACTTCGGAAAACACGCTGACACCTATCAAGGGTCTGGACGTAAGCTTTGGCCTTCATTACAGCTCTTTTCTGAATAGTGAGCGGAACCATCGCAATCAGTACGGGTCAATCACACCAGGGGGCAAGTATGGCGATCTTTATCCCTATGCGCAGTTAGCCGACGAAAATGGTAACCCGCTACCAATCGCGAAGGATTTTGATCAGGCTTACAAAGCATCAGCAACGGAAGCAGGCTTTTTAGACTGGGAGTACCGCCCGCTTCAGGAGGCCGCGCTGGGAAGCAAGAAGAGCAAAACAACCGATTTGCTGGTAAAATCTGCAATTTCGTATTCGTTCGCAAGTTGGCTTCGTGCCCAGGCACAATACGCTTTTGAAAGACAGTCAATCGCAGCGCAAATCCTGAACACGGCTGACAGCTACTATAGCCGCGACCTTATCAACAGGTTTACTCTGATCAATCCAGATAGCACTCTCACGCGCCAGGTGCCAACCGGCGGGGTTTTGCAATTGAACCAGGCCGAATACTACGCTCATAACGCACGTCTACAACTGAATGCTGACAAGACCTACGGGGCCCAAAGTATCAACGTCCTGGCCGGAGCAGAAGTCCGTCAGCTTCGAACCACCGGATTTGACAGGGTTTCCTACGGGTACAATCCCGAAACAGGCGTGAGTGCGAACAATCTTGATTTTTCAAAAGCATTGGCTACCCAGCCTTCGGGGATGTCGCTCATCGCAGCGCCGGAAGGCAGCATGCAGGGATATCTGAACCGGTTCATCTCCTATTACGCGAACGGCTCTTACGCTTATGCGAAGCGATATCTCATTTCCGCCAGTGCACGCAGGGACGGGGCTAATATCTTTGGCGCAAAGACGAATGATAAAGTCACGCCACTATGGTCGGTAGGAGGGGCGTGGTCTGTTTCCAATGAGCGGTTCTACGACGTGCCGTGGCTGCCGTATCTGAAATTGAGAGGCTCTTACGGTTCTGCCGGAAATGTCTACCAAGGGTCGGTTTATGCTACAGGTAGCTATTTTACGAATAGCCTGACAGGCTTGCCGGGAATAACGGAACTGCTGGCGCCCAACCCCAACCTTCGATGGGAAACTGTCAAAACAACCAATATCGCAGTAGAATTTGGGACCAGGTCCGAAAGGATATCTGCAAGCTTTGAATTCTATGTCAAAAAAGGCACTGATCTGATCCAAAGGCTGACGCTGGCGCCATCGGCAGGCTTCAGCTCGATGTACGGCAATTCGGCGGCAACGACAACGAAGGGATTTGATCTGACTCTTCGTAGTGATAACATGCGCGGTAGGCTCCGCTGGCAAACGGTCTGGCTGTTAAGCCACCTTGCCGACCGCGTTGACCGGTATGATGCAACATTGACGGCGAACAGTATTCAATCGCAAGGCGGCACGAGAATCGCAGTCGAAGGAAAGCCACTTTATTCCCTCTACAGCTATGCCTGGAACGGGATAGATATCAACGGAGAACCTCTTGGCAGATATGGCGGGGAATCCAGTAAAGAGTATTCTAGGATTATTTCTAATTTCCAACCCGATAGCCTTGTATTTCATGGCTCAGCAGTACCTACCTGGTTTGGCTCGGTGCGCAACGATTTTAGTCTCGGCCCCTGGTCGCTTTCTTTTAACATCACTTATAAGATGGGCTACTCTTTCCGGCGGACTTCGACCAGTCTAAACTACGCCGATGTTCTCGCGGGTAAAGCGCACAAGGATTATAACGACCGCTGGAAATCTCCGGGCGACGAGAAGACCACAAACGTTCCGGCACTGGTTTACCCTTCTAATGACACGCGAAACACTTTCTACCAATACGCATCAGCGTTAGTCGAGAAAGGAGACCATTTTCGTTTTCAGGACATACGCTTGTCCTTCGATATCGCATCAGTTTCCAAACGCTTATCAAACGCCCAGGTCTATTTGTATGCTAATAATCTGGGCATCTTATGGCGTGCAAACCATCAAGGTCTCGACCCAGATTATGTCAGCGTGACAACAAGGCATGCATTGGTGGCTCCTTGCTCAATATCAATCGGGTTTCGGACAAGTTTCTAATCTTTCTGCAAATGAAAAATATCTTATCTATGATAGTCATTGCCTGTACGGCAGCATTTTCAGTTTCCTGCCAGAAGCAGAATGAATGGTTGGATGTCAAACGTAGCCTATCGGATGTCGCTCCCAGCTCATTAGCAGACATGCAGGCAATCCTGGACAATGCCAACTCGTTCAATGCCAATTACCCGATGCTTGGGCTCTTAGGGACGGACAATCTGTATTTCTCAGACAAGAACTTGTCTGCCGCACGGCAAATCGAACGGAATGCATATTTGTGGGCCAAAGATTTATTTCAGACGGCGCCTTCCAGCGATTTCTCCTCTCCCTATAACAAGATTTCGGCAGTCAACATAGTCCTTGAAGGTCTTGGTAAATTGACTGTTACCAATGATAAGCAAACGGTAGCGGATCAAATCCAGGGGCAGGCGCGTTTTTACCGGGCTTATGCTTACTATTCGCTCGCTCAGTTATTTTGTAAACCCTTTCACCCACAAACTGCCTCAAATGATCCGGGACTTCAATTGAGGACTGTGCCAGACCCTAATATCGTGGTGAAGCGGTCAACCGTTGCTCAGACCTACGAATTTATTCTCGCTGATCTGAAACAGGCTCTGGTGTTGCTCCCTGAAAACCCGGCCTATCCAAGCAGGCCTGGCAAGCGTGCGTGCCGGGGGATGTTGGCGAAAGTTTATCTGGCCATGGGTGATTATGCAAATGCAAAACAGTACGCAAAGGATGCGCTTACGGGGAAAATCGAGCTGCTCGATTTTAATAGTAAGGTGATCAAGGCTACCGAGTCCTTCGTTTTTCCGGCCTATTCGAATCCACATTCCAATCCTGAGATTGTTTTTTATGCAACCTCCCAGTCCTGGGCATCAGTGTGGCCGGTTTACGGGGTTGCCAATGTTGACAGTACACTGTATGATTCGTATTCGGAGGGCGATTTGAGAAAAACACTATTTTTTCGTCTCGATCCGACCGGCAAGCCAACTTTCACAGGATCTTACAGCGGCACTTATTACAATTTCGGAGGTATCGCAACAAACGAGATTCTACTTATTCAAGCCGAAGCGCTGGCCAGAACAGGCAGT
>DATMSL010000135.1:0-3799 GCA_035565435.1 Dyadobacter sp.
CGCTATGTACGTGCTGAACGGGAAATGGATGGGTATTTCGGAGAAGTTGACCACCTGATTCCGTGGCAAATTGACCACCTAAATGTCTGGCGGCCGGTAGCGGAAAAAAGCTGCAGAAGCAGTTTCAAAATTAGTTAATTAAGGTCGTATTATTGGTAGCTGTTTTCGGGCTCTATTTTTTTCTTTCTTCTCATCGATTCCCCCCTCAGTTCTATGCGGTGTGCGTCGTGGACAATGCGGTCCAGGATAGCGTCGGCAATGGTTTTTTCACCAATCACTTCATGCCATTTGCTTACGGGCAACTGCGAAGTGATAATCAACGATGCTTTTCCGTGCCGGTCTTCGATGATCTCCATCAGGGCGGCCCTGCTCTGGGCATCGAAGGGCTGGATACCGAAGTCATCGAGCACCAACAGGTGCTGCCGTTCGATCCTGGCGATTTCCTTGATATAAGAGCCGTCGGCCTTGGCCATTTTCAAGCGGGCGAACAGTTTTGGGGTACTCGCGTAAAATACGCGGTACCCCTGGATGCAGGCTTGATGGCCGAT
The DNA here is from genome assembly GCA_035565435.1 of Dyadobacter sp. GTDB lineage: Bacteria > Bacteroidota > Bacteroidia > Cytophagales > Spirosomataceae > Dyadobacter. The sequence goes on from DATMSL010000135.1 coordinate 549, forward strand.
GGCAGTTGCCACATAGCTTTTGCCGATCCCGGTGCTGCCGGTGATCAGCAGGTTCTCGTTGCGGGTGATAAAAGAGCAGTCGGCCAGGCGCATGACCTGGTTACGGTCCAGACTGCGATCGGCATGGTAATGGATATTTTCGACGATGGCTTTATAACGGAACCGGGCCTGGTAAATCTGCCGCTCCACGCGGCGGTTATTGCGGTCGTCCCACTCGGCGTCCACAAGGTACCCCAATAGCTCATCGGCCGTATAATCATTGGTTTTCCCGCTTTCCAGGCTGGTTTTGAAGGCATGGAACATGCCATAAAATTTAAGCTTGCGCAGCTTCTCCAAGGTGTCATTGTTCATTTTATGGATTGTTTAAAAGGTTACTGATAATATTCTTCGCCCCTGATATTGTCGTGGTTAGGCATCGGTAGCTCGTCGGCGAACAGGCTGTCCTCGTACTGGTCCATCTTCTTTTCCAGGATCATCTGGATGATTTTATAGTTGTAAATACCGTAGCTCAACGCGCGCTGGCATGCGCTGATCAGCCGTTGTTCGCCAGCCTTTTTTGCGAAGGACAAGATGCCGATGCAAGAGCGGTAGGCCTGCTCGGGATGCTGCTTACGGTCCAGTATTTTGAGGATATAAAGCCTGACGTCATCGTGGATCGAAGAGGCCCATTCGACGAACTTATCCGGGGTCCATTCGGTCAAAAAGCGGTGCGTGCTGGCCAGGTGCTCTTTATCGGTCGAGTAATTGTAGGGGCTTTTGACACGCTGGTGCAGGGCTATGCGCTCATAACGATAGTAGATCTCGACCAACGTGCCTGAGAACAGCAATTTTACCTTCTTGCCGATGAACCGGTACGGGACGCTATAATAATGCTTGTCGATGCTCAGGTTAACGTGCCCGTTTTTCATCACGGTCGCATGCGACTGCTTTTTGAACTCGTAGCGGAGCAGTGGCAGCGGCGAGAGAGCGCCGCGCTCGATCTCTTCGAATTGAAGCCTGCGGCTGTAATTACGGCCGCGTAGTAACTGGTTATTATGGACTTCCAGGGCCGCCCATATGGCTGCGTTTAGCTCGGAGAGTGAGTTGAAAACCTGTTTTCTTAAAGGCGCGTAGATACGGCTGTAAACGATTTTAACAGCACCTTCGACTAATGCTTTATCGCGTGGCCGGTAAGCCCTGGTGGGTAATATGGTCGTCCCGTAATGGTTGGCAAAGTCCTCAAAAGTCTCGTTCAGGGTAGGTTCATACCGGTTGCTCTTGGTGACGGCCGCCTTGAGATTATCCGGGACTACGGCCGCCGGAACACCCCCGATGTAATGAAAAGCATTCTCACAAGCCAGGATCAGATCTTCTTTTTGCTGGCTCATAACCGCTTCCACATAGGTGAGCTGGCTGGCGCCCAGGATAGCAATAAAGACCTCAACCTCAATCAATTCTCCGGTCTCCCTGCTTACAAAACTCATCTTTACACCGGCAAAATCGATATAGAATTTATCGCCCGCTTTATGGTCCTGGTGCATGACTGGGTTTACCCGGGCCTTCCACTGGGCCAGGTGGAAGCAGAACTGGGTATAGCCAAAACCGTCAGGGAATTCCTTTTTGTAACTCTCCCAGAGCGAATAACGCGTCTCGCCGGTTTTTTTGAGCTCTTTATCTATTCGGGGAAAACAGCGCTGTAAGTTCAACAGCCTGTCCTGAGGCGGCATCTGTCTAACTGCACCGAAAAACTCGTCCAGTTCCTTGTCGTTCAGGTCGTTGATCTGCTCGAAAGTCAGCCCGCTCGCTTCAAAAGTAGCCATGTACTTCTTGGCCGTGTTGCGGGAAACGCCCGTTTGCTCAGCAATAAAAAGCTTGCTGCGCCCTTGACTGTACATCCTTAGGATCTGTCTTATCTTATTCATGCTGATAGTCGAATTAGCCATATTTTCCACGGTTGGTATCCGCCAAAAATATGGGTGATTCTACAGCATTTTTCCGCTTGACGGGGTGGTCAGTTTGCTCCGGAATCCACTGGTCAGTTTCCTCCGAAACAGGTGGTCAGTTTCTTCCGAAATGGGGTGGTCAATTTCAGCCGGAACAGGTGGTCAGTTTAAACTGAAATGGGGTGGTCAATTTCACCGAATTTTCCATTCAATTCAACTAGACTAATTTAAATACTGAGTGCTATGATTTCCTTCAAATAGACAAAACTCGAATCACGTGCTGCATGTAGTTAAGCTACCGTTACAGATTCGTTTATACCACCCTTACAAAATAGAAATACCAGCTCCCTGCCATTGAACTAAAAGATTATATTTCGCCAGCCCTTGTCATCAACGAATCCGTTAAATACTCACGGCTCACTCCGTTCATCAATTACCTTTCGGTGAAATAACAGCGAGCATGTAAATCCAAGCCAAAAAATGCCCCATGCATTAACTTGAATTACATGATAGTAAGCTATAAGAAAAAAAAGTACATAACCCCAGGCCAACGATATCCATATTGAAATCAGGATACGAAACAGATACAAAAGAAAATAAAGACCAACTGTGATAATGAATCCAATCATTCCAAAGGAAAGAGCAACCATCGGATCTCCTATCAAAGAGCGATTTGCGAGAAAGGCCGTTATTGCCCAAAGGGCAAACAGTTCAGTGCAAAGAAAAGCTCTTCGGAAATAAATGTTCGAAAAACACCTCATATTCAAGTACCTTAATTCCCGGTGTCGTACCCGCGAAACCCTTGTGCTAATTGAAAAGCCGTTCAAGGCCACATGCCAACATTAACACTAACGTTTCTCGCCGCGGTGAATCTATTCCATCTAGTCATCAAGCCATGCAGAAATGAAGCAGAAGTTGGGGCTCGCCAGAAAGTCATATGTGTCGCTATTGGGAACATCTCAGTGAATTCTCTTAGGGGGACTCCCTGATTACTCATTTTACTTTCCAGCGCTCCCCTCTGCTCAATTGATGAAGTGTATTGGGATAGTGTGTGTATATTAGCCGAGACTGTTGACAGGATCGGCCCCTTCTGCTATAACTTTGCAATTGCAACAGGACTCATTGGAGCAGATCCCGGAAGCTATCAATGTCCCTGGATCATTTTTCCCCGCGCCATCGGCAGAGTTTGCACTTAACGCCCATAAACCTCCACCAGCATCCCCTCCCAAGCCTCGAATTGTCGTAAACGTATTTGCCTGATCACTAAGGGTGATTGCTGGAACACTTGTTGCCGCCCCAGACACATTGAATGTAAAACTAGGGCTGCTT
>DATMSL010000136.1:0-3750 GCA_035565435.1 Dyadobacter sp.
CCAGCAAATCATCCGTAACAATAGTCCCCGTAATCTCTCCCAAATGATGCAGCGCCAACCTGATATCCTGCGCCAAAAAATCCCCGGTAACGCCTAAAGAAAGCCCGTTCAAAACGTCAGTAAGCGAATCGGATGTCTTCACCAAATGCTCATAATGCCGCAAATTCGTGACCACAGTGTCCCCTGCTGCCTGCCCGTGCACGAGCGAAACGAGCCGCGAAGTCAATGCAGGTAAATTCTGCTGCGTATGCGCGGAAATGGGGATAATATTCAACGAACCGGCCGCCATTTCGGACGCCAGTAAAGGATTAATATCCGTTTTATTCAAAACAAACAATATCTCCTTATTACCAGGCAGCAATGCCGCCAATGCGCGATTCTCAGCCAGCGTCTCCGCACTGTCAAAAAGGAAAATCACAATATCCGCCTTATCCATCGCCGCCTTCGAGCGCTCGATGCCGATGGACTCTACCACGTCGGTAGTTTCGCGAATGCCCGCCGTGTCGATAAAGCGGAATTTGAGGCCATCGAGCACGATGGTGTCTTCAATCACATCGCGCGTTGTGCCGGCAATGCTAGTCACTATGGCTTTCTCTTCATTTAATAATGCATTCAGCAATGTCGATTTGCCGACATTAGGCGAGCCGATAATGGCCACCGGAACCCCTTCTTTAATCGCATTGCCAAAGTCGAAAGAGCTGATTAGCGGCTCTATGGTCGAAAGCAATGCGTCTATGAGGCGCCGCAGATCGTCACGTTGGGCAAATTCCACATCTTCTTCTCCGAAATCCAATTCAAGTTCGATTAATGAAGCGAAATGAATGAGCTCGGAGCGCAGCGAGGCAAGCTTTTTGGAAAAGCCCCCCCGCAGCTGATTCAAGGCAGTTTTATGACTCGCCTGCGAATCGGCGGCAATGAGGTCGGCCACGGCTTCGGCCTGCACCAGGTCGAACTGACCGTTCAGAAAGGCTCGCTGAGTGAACTCTCCGGGTTTGGCAATGCGGGCACCTTTGGTGATCAGCAGCTTTAATATCTGACGAATAATGAAGTCTGAACCGTGGCAGGAAATTTCGACGGAATCTTCTTTGGTAAATGAGCGCGGCGTTTTGAAAACGGACACGAGCACTTCGTCGATGATGCCGTCGCCGGCGTTGATGGTACCGAAATGCACAGTGTGGGATTCGGCATTTTCGAGGTTTTTACCTTTGAAAACCCTATTCACCATAGCGATCGCGCCCAGGCCCGACACACGTATAACACCGATCGCGCCTACGCCTGAGGGCGTCGCGAGCGCGCAAATCACTTCCTGCTGATGGATTGCTTCTGTATTCATAAATGCAAAGATGCTACTTTTAAAGAGAACCATTAACCGCCGCAGGAAGTTTGAATTTTGTACCTTTACGGGATTTTTACGGCGCTCCGGCGTGTTACACTTTTTTCAACATTCAATATTTCAAGACTTTGCTAACCGAAACTTTGCCCATCGTTACTTCTGAACTTCCGGTGATGGAAGCCTTTTACACCTTGCAGGGTGAAGGCCAGCACAGCGGTCGTGCTGCGTATTTCATTCGCCTCGGCGGCTGTGATGTAGGCTGCCATTGGTGCGACGTGAAAGAATCGTGGGACGCGAGTATTCATTCCAAATTCGATATCAATATGATCGTGGACGGTGCATTGCAGTTTCCCGGTCGATTAGCCGTAATTACCGGAGGGGAACCATTAATGTATAATCTCGACGAGCTCACGGGTGCCTTGCAGGCCGCTGGCTTTAAAACTAATATCGAAACGTCTGGCGTTTACCCATTCACGGGACATTGGGACTGGGTTTGTTTCTCCCCCAAAAAATTCAAAACGCCCCACCCCGATATTTACCAGAATGCCGACGAGCTGAAAACGATCATATATAATAAAAGCGATTTCGAGTTTGCCGAAGAGCATGCCGCCAAAGTTTCGGCAGACTGCACATTGCTTCTCCAACCCGAATGGAGTAAGCAGGACGTGATGCTGCCTTTGATAATTGACTATATCAAAGACAATCCCAAATGGAAAATGTCGTTACAAACTCACAAGTTTATGAACATTCCATAATGCACCGGGTACTTCTTTTCTGCTTCGCACTAGTCACTTCCACTCTACAAAACACTTCCGCTCAGGACGTTACATTATCCAGAAAAGCAAGAGAAGTATACGACAAGGCACAAAAAGCGTGGCAGGAAAGGAAGATTCCTGAGGCGACAGAGTTGTTTGAAAAAGTGCTCGAAATCGAGCCGAACAGCTACGATACCCATATGCGTCTCGCGCAGGTATATGAGCTGCAACGAAAGCCAGACCTCGTCCGCAAGCATTACGATAAGGCTATCTATCTCAAACCGGACGCGCCGCAATCAGCAGCGGCCTTTCAATGGATCGGCCGGGATTACTTCAATGTGCAACGGTACGATTCAGCCCAGTTTTATTTCGAAACGGCATTCGCACTGTTTCCTCCGAGATCGAGCCTGGGAAGGTTAGCTGAGAGATCGATTGCATCCGCCCGTTTCGCGCAGCAGGCTGTAAAGAACCCGCTTTCGATTGAAAAAAAATCAATGGGAGATACGGTAAACTTCCTGGAAACTCAGTATTTCCCGGTAATGACGGCTGACGACGAGACGTTGATTTTCACAGGCCTGACTGCAAACCGCGACGAGAACATCTACTTCACCCGCCGCATCAAGGGCGGCAGCGCGGCTGACCGCAGCCCGGCTGACCGTTGGGATGTGCCTGAGGAAATCTCGAAAACCATTAATACGGCCAACAATGAAGGCACCTGTACGGTTTCCGCCGACGGCCGGACGCTTGTTTTCACCGCCTGCAACCGCCCCGACGGCCTGGGCAGCTGCGACTTGTACATTTCCCATAAAGCAGGACAGGAATGGAGCCAGCCGGTGAACCTGGGCCAGGAGGTCAATTCGCGCGAGTGGGAATCACAGCCTTCACTGTCTGCCGATGGGCATACCCTTTATTTCGCATCCGACCGAAAAGGCGGCATCGGGAAGCGCGATATCTGGATAACGCACCTGGACGACAAAAAACAATGGACCGCCCCCAAAAACCTTGGCCCGACCATTAATACGCCCGACGACGAGAACGCCCCGTTCATTCATGCCAATAATCGTACACTGTTTTACTCTTCTAACGGCCTGCCGGGGATGGGCGGTTTTGATATTTTTATTACTCAGAAAACCGACACAGTGTGGGCGCCGCCTGCGAACATAGGCTATCCGATCAACACGGTTTCGGATCAGGTAGGACTTTTCATAGCTTCCAATGGGGAAAATGCCTACTATACCGATGATAATACCGAAAAAGGAGGAGGCCGCTCACTACTGTACACCTTCCGGGTGCCTGAGTCGCTGCAAAAGCTCATTACGCCTACGCGTTACGCGAAGGGTAAGGTGTTTGATAAAAAGACAGGGACGGTACTGGCTTCCGACATCGATCTTTTTGACCTGAAAACCCAGACCAAAGTGGGCTCTTTTACTTCCGATAGCCAGAACGGCTCCTTTCTGGCAGTTTTGAATAGCGGTGGTGAATATGCATTCTATGTATCAAAACCGGGATATCTGTTCAAAAGTCTTTCATTTGCGGTCAATAGTGATCAATCCTTTGTAGATCTTGAAATTCCGTTGGAAGCGATCGAAAAGGATCGCGCGGAGATTTTGAACAACATTTTCTTTAAAACGGGAGAATATATCCTGGATGATAAATCGAAAG
>DATMSL010000137.1:0-2740 GCA_035565435.1 Dyadobacter sp.
TTTTTTAGTATTACCCTGGCGCAGACGCCTGAAAATGCTGCGACAATCGAGTACGGATCGAAGAATCTGACACTGGATCAGCCGTTTCTGATATCGGTTGTATTACGGGATGTGGAGACAAGGCCGTCGGTTATTTTTCCTGAAATCAAGGACCTAGAGAAGCGAAGCAAGTCAGCCACGAGTTCGATCAGCACAGTGGATGGCAGAAAAGTAGTTATTCAGACCATCACACAGGAATATTATGCGACCAAGGCGGGAAACTACCTTATTCCGGAGTTTACACTAACAGTCAATAATGTTAAGTTACGCTCCGAGGAGATGATGGTCGTATTCGCGAAGGCGGGGGAAGAGGCCGCAAATGCGGTAGCAGCAGAAGATGTGAATGTGGACGAAGTTGACGACAACAGCCAGTCGGTGTTTTTATCAGTCCAGACCGATAAGAAGCAGGTTTATATCCGGCAGGGTTTTGCGGTGCGGATATCTCTGTATATCGCTGAAAACGCTCCGGTAGAAATGGAGTTCTACCGGTTCAATGAACAATTACAGGCTATTTTAAAGACTTTGAGACCTGTAAATTGCTGGGAGGAGAATGTGGGAGTCGAGGAAATCATCAAGCGAAGGGTGACTATTCGGGGAAGAAAGTTCGCTGAATATAATATGTATCAGGCTCGTTTTTTCCCAATTACCACCGAGGATATAAAATTGCCTGCCGTGAAGCTGGGTATGCTCGTCACTGAAAGCGGAAGGGCGGTGAATGTGGAAAAAAAGTTGGTGAAAGGCTTCTATTCGAGGCCGGTGACAGTGGTCGTGAAGCAACTTCCGGATCACCCGTTACGCGACCAGGTAGCGGTTGGGCAATATAGTTTGAAAGAAAGGTTGTCGAGCGACCTCGTGTATCCGGGCGAAAGCGTCAGATACATGTTCAAGGTGGAAGGGGTCGGTAACATTACAGCCATTCCCGCCCCGATGATCCAGGCGAGCTCGTCGTTTGATATTTATCCGCCCGAGGTCAGCCAGATAACGAAGCGCAGCTATCAAAGTGTAGTAGGCGAAAAGACATTCAACTATTTTGTCGTTCCTCGAAAGGATGGCGAATTTCCGTTGGGCCGGTATTTTCACTGGATCTATTTTAATGTTGAAAAGGAGAAATACGATACGTTGCGGTCGGCGGCGTCGCTGGAAGTGAGGGGAGAAGATTACAAATTGACTAACTTGTCGCTTTCCGGATCGTCGGGGTTGTACGACAACCTGGAAAACCTCGATAGCGGTCAGGAGACAATTGATTATAAAAGGATTTTGAAGGATTTAACCAACATCGTCATTGTATTGTTGTTGGTGACAATGATTTGGGTATTTAGAAAGTAAGTTAATGGGCAGTACATACGGCAAGATATTTAAAATAGCCACTTTCGGCGAATCGCACGGAGTAGGGATTGGGGTAGTGATTGAGGGATGCCCGGCGGGTGTGGCATTTGATTCCGATTTCATTCAAAGCGAACTGACCCGCAGAAAGCCGGGACAGTCAAGAATTACGACGCAGCGCAAAGAGGCCGACGAGTTCGAAGTGCTATCCGGCGTATTCGAGGGAAAAACGACCGGTACGCCCATTGCAATGGTGATCCGGAACGAAGACCAACGGAGTAAGGATTACTCGCATATAGCGGCTCAATTCAGGCCTTCTCACGCCGATTATACTTATCAGGTCAAATACGGCGTCCGCGACTATCGCGGGGGCGGGCGTAGTTCCGCGCGTGAGACAGCCGCACGCGTAGCCGCGGGTGCGCTCGCAAAGCTGATGCTGGCCGAGCTGGGTGTGAGCATTCAGGCGTATGTGTCACAAGTGGGCACTATGAAGTTGGAAAAAAACTACCAGGAGCTGGATCTTTCCGAAACCGAAAATAATGCAGTTCGCTGCCCGGACCCAGAAATGGCCCAGCAGATGTTCGACTATATCGACGGAATCCGCAAGCAGGGTGATTCCATCGGTGGTATTGTTAACTGTGTTGTAAAAGGAACGCCGGCCGGTTGGGGGGAACCTGTTTTTGATAAACTTCACGCTGAACTTGGTAAAGCAATGCTGAGCATTAATGCCGTAAAAGGTTTTGAATACGGCAGTGGCTTCGATGGAGTGCTGCTACCGGGCTCGCAGCATAATGATGCCTTCTATACCGACGAAAATGGCAACGTACACACACGTACCAACCATTCCGGCGGTATTCAGGGAGGTATTTCAAATGGAGAGGATATCTACTTCCGTACCGCTTTCAAACCGGTGGCTACGATTATGCAGGACCAGGAGAGCGTCGATCAGTTCGGCAACGTTGCGATAGTGCAGGGGAAAGGGCGCCATGATCCGTGTGTGGTGCCGCGCGCTGTTCCTATCGTGGAAGCGATGACGGCATTGGTACTGGCTGATTTTTATCTGAGAAACAGATCAGCGAAGTTGTAATCAGGCTTTGTGGCGTCTGCGGCGCTGGTTGAGATAAAGTACCAGCCAGATTGTCCCGACGAATTCGATCGCAAGCCCGCTCAGAATGACCGGATCGCTGAATTGCGTTTTGGAAGAGTTTAAAAACGAACCGGTTGCCAGCACGATCATACCGGCAAGAAGGATAAGTACAGCGTTTCTCAGGCTAAGCTTCACCGACTACATATTTCGTTCCACAATAAATCGTCAAGAATTCTCTTACCGAATATAGGTATTCGCTTCGAGAAATGCTATTATAACGCAAAATGGCCC